>JAKSPR010000254.1 GCA_024404655.1 Clostridia bacterium
AGAGCCGCAAGAGGTGCGGGAATCTCGGTACCGGAATACTTGGAAAGAGCTTCCAGAGCATCGAATTCGTCTTCGGGTGCCTTACCGGTCAGAGAGCGGCAGACGTTGGATGCGAACTTATAGGGGCTGGCGGTGGAGTCAACGACCATCTTGACTGCGGTATCGCCGGTCTCTGCAAGATACTGCTCTGCTGCGGAGACGCCGACGGCGGTATGGGGGTCGATCAGATAATGACCGTCTGCGAAGGTGCGGCGGATGACATCTGCGGTCTTTTCTTCATCGCAGAAGTAGCCGGTGAAGTCTTCGCGGATGGACGCAAGAACCTCGGGAGAGACCTCATAGCGTCCGGTCTCGTTCAGTTCCTTCATGTACTTCGCGGTCTGCTCGGCACCGACCTTGCAGAACAGAAGACGTTCCAGATTGCTAGAAATGAGGATATCCATGGACGGAGACATGGTGGTATAGAACGCACGGTTGCGGTCATAGACACCGGTGGAGAGGAAATCGGTCAGGATGTTGTTCTTATTGGATGCGCAGAGGAAGCGCTTGACGGGGAGACCCATCTGCTTTGCAAGATAGCCTGCAAAGATGTTGCCGAAGTTGCCCGTGGGAACGCTGACGTTGATGGCGTCACCTGCTTTGATCTCGCCCGTTGCAAGGAGATCGCAGTATGCGGAGAAATAGTATGCAACCTGCGGTACCAGACGGCCCCAGTTAATGGAGTTTGCAGAAGAGAAGAAGCATCCCTGCTCTGCCAGAGCCGCGGCAGCGGTGGGATCGGAGAAGATGCGCTTGACGCCGGTCTGGGCATCATCGAAGTTGCCGCGGATGGCGCAGACGGTGACATTGCCGCCTTCCTGGGTCGCCATCTGGAGCTTCTGCATCTTGGAAACGCCGTCGACGGGATAATAGACCATGATCTTGACCTGTTCAACATCGCGGTAGCCTTCCAGTGCGGCCTTGCCGGTATCGCCGGAGGTTGCGACCAGAATGAACGCAGTGCGGGTCTCACCTGTGATCTTCAGAGCACCGGAGAGCAGCTTCGGCATGATCTGCAGCGCCATATCCTTGAAAGCGCAGGTGGGGCCGTGCCACAGCTCCATGACATTCACGGTATCGTTCAGCTTATGCAGGGGAGCTGCGCCTCCGGGAAAGCGGTCTTCTGCGTAAGCGGACTTGCAGTAGTCAAGCAGCGTGTCTGCCGGATAATCGGTCAGAAACTTGCCGAGGATCTTCGCTGCGCGCTCCGGATAGCTCATCCGGCTCATTTCGACGATCTCATCGAGGGAAACGGAGGGGATGGCTTCGGGCATGAACAGACCGCCGTCTGCGCAGAGTCCCTTCTTGATGGCGTCTGCGGAATGCAGACCGTCTTTTGCGGTGGTACCGCCTCTTGTGCTGATGTAGTTCATAGTATTTTAACTCCTGTTTGGGATGATTTTGGACGAATCAGATGTGATTGATAAGGAAATTTTCCGCGTTATGCTGGAAGATGTCTGCGATAAGGGATTCTTTATAATTTCTCCGCAGCATTTCTTCGGCAATGAGCCCCATGGATTCCACGCCGGTCATGCCGTCGGGCATCGTACCGATACCGTCAAAGTCGCAGCCGAAGCAGACGGTTTTCTCGCCGCCCAGGGACAGATAACGTTCAATATGTTCAACCACACGTCCGACGGTGCAGTGCTCCTCTGTAGTCAGATGCAGCATGCACATGGAGATACCCACAAGGCCGCCGGAGCGCTTGATCATGGTGAACTGCTCGTCGTCGAGGCAGCGGGTATGGGGATGGACCGCCGCGCTGTTGGAATGGGTGGCGATGAACGGAACGCCTGCGTCGTCACAGTAGGCCGCCGTCTGATAGAAGATCTCGCGGGATGCGTGGGACACATCAGGGATGATGCCGAGGGAGATGATCTTTTTCAGCGCCTGAACACCGAACGGAGACAGTCCGCCGCCCACATCGTGTGCGCCGCCCATACGGCTTACGCTGCCCCAGACGAGGGTGAAGATGCGAACACCGGCTTCATACAGGGAATCCAGTCTGGAAAGATCCTCGCCCAGCAGATTGCCGCCCTCGACACCGAGGACGATGGCCTGTTTACCGTCGGCGCGGGCAGCTTTGAGGTCAGCACCGCTCTTGCAGAGCATGATCTCCGGATGATTTTCCAGCGCTTTGCAGCCGTAATGATAGTTGTTCCAGAATGCTTCATAACATTCGTCATCGGTTCTGCGGACGTTGCTCCACAGGGCCATGACCTGTGTATAGGAGGTAAAATCCCCCACGCGGTCGAAGGAAATGTGATGGTTTGTATTATGGAAATCCGTATTGTCTTTCGGAAGCTCATAAAGCGTATCGCAGTGCAGGTCACAAAGACCGAAAGGATATTTTGCCATAAAAACACGACCTTTCTATGATTTGACAAAGGCACCGGGGATGTAATTGATATGGAGAATTTCCGGCGGATCATCGTCGGAGAGCATGACCTCCGCGACATCCAGCCGCATGGGTTTCGGGGAAATATCCTCCCCCTGTTTATAAATCCATTCCTCTGCTGCGGAGATCAGATGCTGTTTTTTCCGTTCGGAAACTGCGGCGGCGGGTCTGCCGAAGCGCTTTTCATCGGTATGAGCCGCGCGTCTTTTGACCTCGACAAACAAGAGGTAATGCTCGCTTTCCGCGATGATATCAAGCTCACCGTGGGCGGCTTTATAGTTGCGGCAGAGGATCTTTGCGCCGTGTCCTTCCAGAAAAGAACAGACAGCACCCTCTCCCGCATCGCCGCGAGCCCGCATGCCGGACTTCCGGTCAGGCATTTTCATCTTCATCGGCGGGTTTATCAAGGAATTTGAGGAAGGTTTTCCGGTGTTCCGGACACGGTCCGAATTTCCGCACTGCGTCCATGTGGGCCTTGGTGGGATAACCCTTGTGGCCCGCAAAACCGTACTCCGGGTACTGCCGGTCAAGTTCAAGACACATCCGGTCTCTTGTCACCTTGGCAAGCACGGAGGCCGCCGCAATGGACGGAGATTTTCCGTCACCGCCGACAACGGTTCTTGTGGGAATTTTGAAGCCCCGGGAGGTATTGCCGTCGATCAGCGCAAAGTCTGCCTTGATCTGCAGCTTATCCACAGCCCTGTTCATCGCCAGCATGGCGGCGGTCAGGATATTGATCTCGTCGATTTCCCCGGCAGATGCTTCTGCAATGCCATAAGCCAGCGCATTTTCGATGATGACGTCATAAAGCGCTTCCCGCTTCTTTTCCGTGAGCTTTTTGGAATCATCCAGTCCGTCGATCACAAGACCGTCCGGGAGGATAACGGCGGCGGCTACCACGGGTCCGGCAAGCGGTCCGCGTCCCGCCTCATCACAGCCGCAGACAGCAGTATAGCCGGCGGCGTGACACTCGGCTTCATATTCCCAGCCGAGAGGCTTTTTTTCTTTCTTCTGGCGCGTGCGTTTTTCAGCCATCGGATTTTTCCTCATCAGGCGTTTCCACGGGTGCTTTCTTTTCCTTTTTCAGCGGACGTTCCAGGGTGATGCGTCCGATCTTTGCGGAGCGGAATTCATCCACCAAAGCCCGTGCGCAGCGCTCGGTATTGACCTCGCCGCCGGAGATGAGGAATCCACGCTTGCGGCCGATAACCTGGAACAAATCCCAGTCATCAAGATCGTCATACTGGGAAAGATCACCCAGCTTGTAGCGCTCGGCAAGCAGATTCGGATACAGGGCGCGCAGTCTGCCCACCAGTGCGTAGGCAATGCGTTCAAGATCAATGATATCGTCCTTGATGGCACCCGTGATGGCGAGATTTTCACCGACGACCTGATCTTCAAATTTCGGCCAGAGTACGCCGGGCATATCGAGCAGATCAAGACCCACGTTTGTGGATACCCACTGTTTGGTCAGGGTCACGCCGGGACGGTTTTCCACCTTAGCGGATTTGCCGCCGGAGATTTTATTGATGAGGGAGGATTTTCCCACATTGGGAATGCCGACGATCATCGCTTTCAGCGTGCGTCCGGACATGCCCTTGCTTTCGTATTTTGCCCGCTTTTCGGCCATCATTTCTTCAACGGTCTGGGCAAGGGTGTTCATGCCGAAACCCGTGACACAGTCGGTAAAGACCGCACGGCGGCCGGAACTGCGGTAATATTCTTCCCAGATCTTCCCTGCCTGCGGGTCAGCAAGAGAGGATTTTGATAAAATGGTCAGCATCGGTTTCTGACCGACCAGCCGCCGCAGCTCCGGATTTTTGGAGCTGTAGGGGATGCGGGCGTCAAGAACTTCGATGACAAGGTCAACATTCGGCAGGTTTTCGGTGATCAGACGGCGGGTTTTCGCCATGTGTCCCGGAAACCATTGTATGATATCAGACGGCATGATGCCCCTCCTCTTCGTTTATCGTGTCAGTCAACGGTGCCGAACAGATTCAGCGGGAACAGGCGGACGAGAAGTCTGCCCAGGACAAAGCGTTTATCGACCTGACCGATGCGGTTGTCACGGCTGTCCGTAGACTGATTACGGTTATCACCCAT
>JAKSPR010000255.1 GCA_024404655.1 Clostridia bacterium
CCTGCAGCTGCTGAGCAACGATCTGCGCCATATCCACACGGACCTGATCGCCGGGCGTGGCGTTGATCACGATGCTGATGCGCTCACCGTTGCGGCACCAGAAACCATCTGCATCCTTTTCGCAGCCGACGGATGCGAGCAGTTCTTCCGCCTTCTCGGGGGCGTAATCGTAATGCTCAACGTCGGCATAATCGTAAACGTTGCGCTGGAGCGGACCGTACGCGATATCGCCGCAGCCGAGCAGGACCGCATCAAGAATGGCCTGACGATCCACGGCATAGCTGATCGCGGGGATCAGATCCGCGTTTTCGGTCCAGTAGGGATTCCAGAAATTGTACAGGATGCCGCGGTAGTCCGAGGTCTTCTCGTCGTACACCGTGTGCACACCGTCGTCGGTGAAAAGGACAGCGTCCTTCGGCGTGACCTGAGACAGATTCAACTCGCCGGACTGCAACTGGAGAGCCTTTGCGTTGTCATCGGGAACGATCTTGAAGACGATCCTGTCGATGCTTGCGGGACCCGCGAAGTATTCGGGGTTCTTTTCCATTACGATCGCCTGACCTTCATCCCACTCTGCCAGCATGTAGGGACCGGTTCCGATGGGAGCGCGGAAGAAATCGGATTCCTGCATGTTCTCACCCGCAAGCAGATGCTCGGGCAGGATCGCCATGGTCATGTACTCCAGGAACGCGTAATTCGGCGCAGTCGGCTTGAAGGCTACGGTGTAGGGATCGACAACGGTGATCTCTTCCACGTCCTCATAGTTGGGTGCGTTCTCGGCGCCGTTCTCCGGATCCATGATCGCTTCGATGGTGAACTTGACATCTTCCGCGGTGAATTCCTCACCGTCATGCCATTTTACACCCTCTTCCAGATGGAAGGTATATGTCATGGTTGCCTCATCGTACTCCCAGCTCTTTGCGAGACGGGGAATAATGTTGTTGTCCGCATCATGGTCGGTAAGACCGTCGAACAGCAGAACATTGATCTCGCAGTGCTCATCCATTGCAGGATTGATGCGGGTATAGTCACCGGAGCCATAAACCAGTGTGGTCTGTTCAGACTCTGCCACAGCCGCGACACTTGCACAAAGCAGCATTGCCAGCAGCAGGGCAAGCAATTTCGAAACCTTTTTCATATTCGTATTCCTTTCCTCGGCTCTTTCTTCATATCGGTGAGCCATCGCATTTATACTATCATATATCCCATTCAATCGTAAGCCCTGCCGGGGGATACAAAAAACGGTTCTATCGGCAGTTAACTCAAAATAAATGCTGATAGCATCAACACTCGGATGCCGGTTCGGACTCAACAAAACATCTTCTTTCATAGAGATAGCATACAGCAAGGCATATGCTCGCAGTCAGCCATGTGATGGGATATACCCACGCGATACCTTCGGCAGAATGAAACCGTACCATTAGTATTCTCAGTGCGATCAGACGTACCCCACACATATTCCCGACTATGATAAGCATCGGCGGAATCGCTTTTCCGTATCCCCGAATCGTTCCCGAAACCACCTCGAGCATAACATACAGAAAATAAAACGGAAATGTAGTACGTGCGATCAAAACACCTAAGTCTATGGTAGCGGCTTCATTCAGGAACATGGAAAAGAATCCTTTGGAGAACAACAACACGGTTCCCGAAAGCATAATTGCAAGCGAAATACCTGCCAGAAGTGACACTCGTACTCCCGTGATCACCCGATCAGAGCGTTTCGCACCAAAGTTTTGTGCGGCGAAGTTTGCGTTTGCCTGGTCGATCGCCATGATCGGAAGGTAGATAAAATTCTCGACCTTGAAATAAGCTGTGAAAGCCGCAATGGAAGCGACACCGAGCGAATTGATATTCGCCTGAACTACAAGATTGGATAGTGTGATGACCATCGCCTGAACCGCTGCCGGAATCCCGATATTCAGTATTTGAACGCAACAGGATCTGTCAATGCGGATATCCTTAAACCGCAGTCGATATGCAGGATCCAATCTGCATATATGTCTTATAGATAGGATCGCTGCCGTACCCTGTGAAAAAAACGTTGCTAACGCAACTCCCTCCACACCCATCCGGAATACCGATAAGAACAGCGCGTTTGCCGCCACATTCGCAATTCCTCCCATCAGCTGATACAGCATGGGGGAACGGGAATCTCCCAGTGCTCGCAGAATACCGGAGGATACATTATAGCCGATGATCGAAAGAATACCCGCAAAATATATGCGCATATATACGATCGCCTGTGGCAGGATCTCTTCCGGTACCCGAAGCCAACGCAGGAATATCGGCGCAAATGCAACACCTATGACTGTTAAGACCACTGTTCCGGCCAGCGCTAAACCTGCCGCGGAATGAATAAGCGCATGAAGTCGTTTTTTATCGCGCGCACCGAATGCCTTGCCTGCCACGACACCTACCCCGATACTTATGCCCGTAAAGAAACCGAGCAGGCAGGTGATGATCAGACTACCGGCACCGACCGCGGCGGAAGCCTCTGTCCCCAGCAGCTTCCCCACAAAGATCAGGTCTACCGTGTTATATAGCTGTTGAATCAAACTGCTTCCGAGGAACGGTAACGCAAAAAACAGGATCTGTTTTGCAATCGGGCCTTCGGTAAGCCTGTATACCGCATTCTTTCTTGTCGTCATTTGATCATCCCTGCTTTGTAAAGTTATTTACCGATGTCGACATAGTGAAAGCCGAGCAAAAAACTTGCCCGGCTGACTGAGGAGAGGTTTTCTTTAGGACAATTACAGTATATCGGTCTCTGATACCGATTACAAGCCCCCCGGGGGGACTAAATTCGATTTATTCCACTTCTTCCGCATCGATAAAGACGGTAGTCGTCTGTAAGGGGAGTGGCTTTTTGCTGATCTTTATAGCCTGTTGGACCATCGACGTAAGATTGGCACAGCATTTCGAATCCATACGGATCACACTTACACTGCGAATATCGTTGATAGATATGATCTTCGCCAGCTTAGTTGAAACATCAAAATCATTCTCAGGGCAACAGATCAGAGGGATCCTGCCCGGCGTATACTTTTCATGCAACGGTACATAGGTAAAACCGACACAATCCGCAGCGATCAGCAGATGAGCACCGTGAAAGAAAGGAGCCGTTTCCGAAATCTTCCACAGCTTGATAGGCCATTGCAGAAGCTTAAATCCGTCTCCGTTTTCCAATCGTTCCGCAGACGCGAAAGGATCATTGTTTTCCCACGGGTTGTGAGGTTTGATGATCGACATATCACGAGCCTCCTCATCGCGCATCCCCCGAAGGGCGACAGATAAGTTTAATGCCGCCTCGCTCACCACACGCCGCGGCATTGAAAGGAATGAAAACACTTGTTTGGGAGGAAGTGTTTTTCATGTCCGTATTATAAAACCGTGAATCTCTGCGCGCAAGCCTCCCCGGGGGATGAAAAATACGATTTTTATTCACGTTTATTTGTGTGCGGAAATCATGAACATCTTATCAAGGATACTGAGAGTTCATAAGGTTTCCTTTCATACGAAAATCTGAAAGTGATATGCCGATTTTTTATTTGCCATATTCCGAATTTGGAATACTACATGGGAAATTTTACTACAATGCTACAGAATATGAAATTCAAAAACAGAATACCTTTATGGGTTAATTGGAATGACAGGAATGACTGGAAAATTTCGCACGTACCTGATAACTTCGAGCATATTGTTTAGATGATGAGAGTATTATTTTAATTTCCGAATCTATAATAGCACATATCTATATTATTGCCAACGTAATCGGGTGTTTTCATTATGCAGAGAATAACTTTGCAAAAAACCAAACAGTGCTGCATCGTATCCCTACACGCTACAGCACTGGTCAGATATAAACACTTTGGGAGGAAGTGTTTTGTGTATCTATTATACAGGTAGGATATTTTGCGCGCAAGCCTCCCATGGGGATATATCTTCTTTGTTGATAAGATTTGGGTTCTTCACGTTTTTCTGAGGGATTAAGGTGAAAAAGCATATCATGGCTTTGCCATGAGCAGAACGGCGATAAAGAAATAGACTGCACATTCCAATAAAGCAACGTTCAAGTAGCTTGAACAAGATACCCTTCTTTCATGATATCCCCAAACTTTCCGTGAAGAACCAAAAAGCGGCCAGCCGAAGCTGACCGCTGAATTCAGACATTCGCGCGGATGACGATCTTGTTGTCACCGGGTGTTTTTTCTTTCATGATATCTGCCATGTAGTGAGATGGAAATCCATAGTTCAATGCGAACTGGGATACGAAGCGGTGAGGTTGCCCCGCATCAATAAACGCCTGCTCTTTCCCATAGAAGCGCGTCTCGCCGGTTTCCGGCATCGTGCTTTCAATCAGGTACATCAGCATGGTATCTCCTCCAATCACAACAGGTTGGATTATACCATGCGGATCGTACCTTTGCAAGGGAAAAATCTTAGTTCTCGTTCGAATCACGCTTATGCAACTGCGCAAGGATTTCCTTGAGCTTCTCAGGGATAGGAAGTCCGATGTATGACGCGTTC
>JAKSPR010000256.1 GCA_024404655.1 Clostridia bacterium
GTCATCGTGCAGGAACGGCTGGAAAAACCTTCATTTGAAGCAGCAGTCTCTGCTGCGATGGACAAAATCGAAGGCGCTTATTCTCTGGTCATCTCCTCCCCCGCCAAACTGATTGCGGTGCGGGATCCCAGCGGCTTCCGTCCCCTGTGCTATGGACGGTGCAAGGACGGCACCATCGTTTTTGCATCGGAGACATGTGCGCTGGATGCGGTACATGCAGCCTTTGAGCGGGATCTGAAACCGGGTGAGATTGCAATCGCCGAGGGCGGGAACATCCGCTTTGATACCTCCCACTGCGGCAAGACAAGAAAGAGTTTCTGTGTTTTTGAATATATCTATTTTGCCCGTCCCGATTCTGTGATTGATGGGGCCAGCGTCTCCGAAGCGCGGCAGAGAGCCGGAGCATTTCTGGCAAAAGAACACCCTGTGGAAGCAGACATTGTCATCGGCGTTCCGGATTCCGGTCTGGAAGCAGCGCTGGGATATGCAAAAGAATCCGGAATCCCCTACGGCATCGGATTTACCAAAAACAAATACATCGGACGTACCTTTATCTCACCGGGACAGTCCCTCAGAGAAAGCGGCGTCAGTATCAAACTGAATCCCATCAAAAGCGTGGTTGCCGGGAAACGGATCGTTCTGATCGACGATTCCATTGTCCGCGGCACCACCTGCAGACATATTATTGAACTGCTGCGGGAAGCCGGAGCGAAAGAAATCCACATGCGTGTCAGCGCACCGCCCTTCATTGCTCCCTGCTATTACGGTACGGACATCAATGATGCAGACGGTCTGATTGCAAATCTGCACACCATCGAAGAAATCGCGGAGATCATCGGCGTGGATACCCTCGGTTATCTCAGCATGGAACACGTGAAGCTTCTGACCGGCTGCGATGACGGATTCTGTACTGCGTGTTTTGGCGGAGATTATCCCGTCAAGCCCAAAGGCAGCATAAAAAAATCCAGGTTTGAACGAAAAATCAGCGAAGGCAAATCAAAGAAAGAATGAGTATAAAAAATAAAGGGAGAAACACTATGAAATTCACGAAAATGGAAGGGCTCGGCAACGACTACCTGTATTTCTTCGGGACTGTCGATGATCCGGCTGCGATCTCAAGAAAGTATTCCGACCGTCATTTCGGTGTCGGCTCTGACGGCATCATCCTGATCGGTCCCTCTGATACTGCGGATTTTTCCATGCGCATCTTCAATGCGGACGGAAGCGAAGCAAAAATGTGCGGCAACGGCATCCGCTGTGTCGGTAAATATGTCTATGACAAAGGGTATACCGACAAGACTCATCTGACGGTATCCACCCTCTCCGGCATCAAGATCCTTGACCTGACGGTAAAAGACGGCAAAGTCGCAGCGGCTACCGTGGATATGGGCAAAGTGGTTGTATCCGACCCGGTTTCCCTCAAAGCCTGCGGCCAGAATGTGATCTGCACACCGGTCTCCGTCGGCAATCCCCATGCTGTCACATTTGTTGAGGATGCGGAACATGCTCCTCTGACCACCGTCGGCACGGCGCTGGAACACCACACGTTCTTCCCCGAAGGCGTCAATGCGGAATTTGTACAGGTACTGGAAAAGAACAAAGTACGGATGCGCGTCTGGGAGCGTGGAAGCGGTATCACGATGGCATGCGGTACCGGTGCCTGTGCAACGGCTGCTGCATGTGTTCAGGCCGGCTTCTGTTCTCTGAATGAAGACATTGCCGTTGTGCTTGACGGCGGTACCCTGACGATCCGAATCCTTGAAAACGGTCACGCCATGATGACCGGTCCATGCAATACTGTCTGTGAATGTGAGGTAGAAAACGTATGATTCCGAATACCAATTATGCAAAGTTAAAGAGTTCCTATCTGTTCTTCAATATTGCTCAGAAGACAAAGGCCTATGTGGAAGCGCATCCCGGAACCCATCTGTACCGCATGGGCATCGGTGACGTCTCCCAGCCCCTTTGTCCTGCCGTCATTGAAGCGCTGCATGCAGCCGTTGATGATCAGGCAAATCAGAGCTCCTTCCACGGCTATATGCCGGAATGCGGCGCACCGTTCTTCCGTCAGGCGGTAGCCGGATACTACGCAAAGCGCGGCATCACCTTATCCGAGGATGAATGTTTTGTCTCCAGCGGTGCATCCGATGAACTGGGCGATATCCTTGATCTGTTCGGCCGCGACAAGACTTCCCTGATTATGGAGCCTGCATATCCTGCCTACGTGGACGCAAATATCATGTCCGGCAACACGGTCGTTCACGCGGCATCCGGCAGAGAAAACGGATTTCTTCCCATGCCGGAGGATCCCATGAATGCGGACGTCATTTATATCTGTTCTCCCAATAATCCGACCGGCGCTGTCTTTGACAAGGCCAAGTTGAAAGCATGGGTGGATTTTGCCAACGCCCATGATGCGGTCATTATCTTCGATGCAGCCTATGAAGCCTTCATTGAAGAAGACGGAATCCCCCACAGCATCTACGAGATCGAAGGCTCCCGCACCTGTGCCATCGAAATCTGCTCTCTCTCCAAGACCGCAGGCTTCACCGGAACCCGCTGCGGCTACACCATCATCCCGATGGAGCTGGAGCGCGGCGGATGTTCCCTCAACGCGATGTGGGTACGCAACCGCACCACAAAGACCAACGGCGTGTCCTATATTCTGCAGAAAGGCGGTGCGGCTGTCTTTACCGAGGAAGGTCAGCGTAAGATTCACGACACAATCAAAATCTACAAGAAGAACGAAAAGTGCTTAATGGAAGCACTGGATAAGGTCGGTATCTGGTACACGGGCGGCAAGAATGCTCCCTACATCTGGATGAAATGTCCCGACGGTATGGGCAGCTGGGAATTCTTTGACAAGCTGCTGAACGAAATTCAGGTCGTCGGCACACCCGGTGAGGGCTTCGGTAAGTGCGGCGACGGTTACCTCCGCTTCTCCACCTTCGGTTCTCCCGAGGATACCGAGGAAGCAGCAAGACGGCTGGTCGCTCTCCTGTCCAAGTAAAGTCATATCTGATCTGCGGAAGACATCGAAAAAACGTAAATTCTCAAAGTAAATGCAACAGTAGCAAAAGGTAGCATTTAGGGTGAGAAATCAATGGCGTTCAGTGTGAGAAAAAGAGCAAAAAAGAGTTCAAACAGGTCAAAAACACCCACAAAAAAGAAAAAAGAGCATGACGAAAAAGCCTGAGGGGAAAATTTCTCAGACTAAATGCAACTATGGTAGCAATAACAATGAGAAAGAATTATTTAAGTAATTTCGGAGATTGAATCACATTTTCGGGGGAAATAAACGAAATACCAAGAGCATGAGCAAGTTCAGCAGAATAGGAAAAGGTAAACATATCATAGGAACTCTTCCCGTTGAATTGTTTTCTCTTAACAGCATTTACATGAGAAAAGATCAAATTAACAGTGTCCTGCGTAAAGTCATCAAAAGAAGTTCCGGACGGAACTATATCCCTGAACATGGTATGATTCTTTTCAATGTGAGGTTTCTCGTTGGGAGCAGCCGGATCGCAGAAGAACATCATGGTTTCCTGATCACCCTGAAGATCGTTTTCAAAAGCGGGAACCTGACTGAATTCCCCGCCATTATCGGTCAAAATCAAAGGGATAATATTGCCGAAACGGAATCCATGATCATTCAGAACTTTTTTCAGATGACGGATTTTTTCAGCTGCCTGTGCCGAGGTTTTATTATCCAGAAGAAGTCCGATCATGAAATCGTATTGAATGAAATGGAGTGTCATAATCGTTTTCCCTCCGATCCTGCCGATTACCGTGTCAAGCTGGACGATCGGTATCTCCGGATTATCTCCGACAAACACCAGAAAGTCCTCGAAAGTACGTCCTTTTTTCATACAGGACGGTATACGTTCGGAGTTTGAAGACTTCCTTTCCTTGAATTTTACTGCTCTCGGAAGATCAATCGGTTTCACAGAGTAATATCCTTTTTTAATGTATCGGTACACTGAAGCGGTTGAAGTCGGAAGCTTATTCGTCGCTATAACGTGATAGATATGCTGCCCGCGGGATACGGCATCGGATATGATACTTTCTGTCTGATAAAAGCTTTCCTTGTTCAGTGCAACGCCGGTTCTTGAATCGCTCAGAACACTTTCGTAATTTGCCTGCGCGGATTTGGCTTCATATATCTGCCGACGATAGGGGCATGTGCTTCGGCTTCTCTTTTCGCAGCCATTGCAGACGAAGGGGGCTTTTAGTAGTTTGGGGCATATCTCATCCGTACGTACGTGTCCGTTGATATGCATTTTCAGATGCAGCTTCACCTCTCTGGATACGGTTGTCTGACTCTTTCCTATTCGCTTTGCAATATCTTTGAATGTCATCCCTTTACTTAAGCATTCTTGGATTTCAATGCGATCATCAAGTGTCATGTGTTTGTTACGTTTTTCATTTCTCGTTGTCTGGTATCCTCCTTTTCCCAGACTAAATTCTACCACAATTTTTTCCCACACTACCTTCTACTTCAAATTCCACTGTGGAATTTACTTTG
>JAKSPR010000257.1 GCA_024404655.1 Clostridia bacterium
GTCACTGACATCAAGGGAAATTGTTTTGTCCGGGCTTGTTTCATTTTCGTTACCCAGCCATGCCGAAGCCAAAGTACCCTGTCCGCTGGCAATTTTGCCGCCGCCGTAATAAACTCCGCTGTTCAGTTGGGGGGCAAGCAGATTTTCAAAGGTGACGGGGGTCCGGCAGAGCTCCAGAACTGCGGCAATGACCTCGTTTACTTTGTCGATATTGTACTGGGCAAGGGGTGCGATGTTGTCCGTGACCTCGGCATGAGAGGGGACGAACAGGTCCGCTTCCATGGTCTTGACCGCTTCCAATGTGGAAAGATAGGCGCCGACGTCATAGAGATAGGTGATGCCGTACTTGTCCAGCGTCTCGGCCGAGGACAAGCAGTCGGCTAAAAACAGCACATTGTCCGGGGTGCGGAAGCCCACCATATCAAAATAGTGACCGGGCAGAGGGACGATCTCAAAGCCTTCGGGGAGAACATCTTTGGTCAGCGGCTCCGCGTGGCTGTCCTGTGCAAGCAGAAATTTATGACGCAGATCGGCGGAGGGGTTCGCGCCGCGCAGGAATGCGGGCTCCAGAATCGGGAACTGCGTGAAGGCACATTCGATGCCGGGGGCGTAGATTTTGCAACCGGTCTGCTCTTCGAGATACCGGTTGCCGCCGATGTGGTCGGCGTGGGAATGGGTATTATAGATCGCAGTCAGCGTCCAGTGGTTTTCATCCAGCACGCGGCGGATCTTCTTGGCGGCGTCTTTGCTGCTGCCGCTGTCGATGAGGATGACGGTATCCTCCCCGGTGCGGTAAAGGCCGATACCGGCGGGACTCTGGATACGGTAGGTGTTGCCTTTGATGGGAATCAGTTCAAACATGTTCTTTTCTCCGGATTATTTTGTCAAGAGGTCAAGGAAGCGTTCGGTGAAAACCGGCTCTTTGACGGCGGTGATCAGGGTGACGTTGTAAGCGCAGGCATCAAATTTAGGCATGGATTCGTAGGTGCGGCCTTTCTGATAGAAGATGACCTGACCGTAGGTCTCGCCCGCTTCGGTGCAGACGGTACAGTGACAGTTCACAGAGGAAACCACAAAATCCGGCCAGACGGCGCAGGCCATGGCAACCGCGTCGGGGAGGTCGATCATATCCGAATTCCGGGTGGTTTGATTGAAGCGCAGCAGACCGCTGACGGCACGCTCCAGAAATCTGCCTGCGGGATTGCCGTGGGCGATTTTATCAAGCTCGGTGAGATCAAGCTGAATATCACCGAGGCACAGATCAAAGCCGATGATGGTGACAGGAACGCCGCTGTTCAGCATGACAGCGTAGGCCTCTGCGTCAATGTAGACATTGAATTCCGCCACGGGACTGGCGTTGCCCACGCCAAGACCCGGTGTGCCCATGGACCAGATCCGCTTGACATGCTTCATGGTGTCGGGCTCGGCGAGCATGGCAATGGCGATGTTGGTGACGGGGCCAAGGACGACCAGCTCAATTTCATCGGGATACTTCTTTACCTGTTCCAGAATGAAACGGTAGGAGGGCATGGATTCGTCGGGCTTTCCGGTCGGGTGGATGAGATCACAGTCGCCCATACCATCGGCGCCGTGGACGGAGATGGTCTCTTTCCGCTCATGGAACAGGGGCTTTTCGGCACCCATATAGACGGGGGCGGAGCAGCCGCAGACCTCCAGTGTCGCAAGGGCATTTGCCGCGCTCTGGTATTTGCTTACATTACCGACGACGGTGGTGACGCCGAGGATCTCCGCTTTGCCGTCAAGGGCGGCGAGCATGAGTGCGGCGGCATCGTCGCTGGCGGTATCGGTGTCGATGATGAATCTGCGCATGGGAGTGACCTCCTGTGTTTTGGGGATTCTTTCATAGGTTACAAAGGTATAAGGGAGCGGCTCGTCCGAATGGCTTCCGATGATGCGGCGGAAATCTGCCGGGTCAAATTCCGGAAAATGAGTATCCCCATCAATTTCTGCGTCGATCTCGGTAAGATACAGGATATCGGCACGGGGCAGGGCTTCTCTATAGAGCGCGGCACCGCCGATGATGAATACATCGGGGGTTGTGACAGCGGCGAGCGCATCGTCAAGGGAGGGGACAGTGATCAGGTTTTCGCCCGTCAGATGCAGTTTTCCCGAAACGACAATGTTCATGCGTCCGGGGAGGGGCCGTCCGATATCTTCGTATGTGCGTCGTCCCATGATGACCGTGGAACCCATGGTGAGATCGCGGAAATGGTGCAGATCTTCGGGAATACTCCACGGGATGGTGCCGTCACGGCCGATGACACGGTCCTTTGCAAGGGAAGCGATCAGGGCGATCATGAAGCCTCCTGGTCCATGGACGGAATACCCGTGCCGGATGCGATAACTTCACTGATGTAATTGCCGTTTTCATCCTTGGTATGGCGGGTGAGCGTAAACGTCCGGGGCGTGCTCAGGGTAATGGAACTTCTGCTGACCAGGTAATAGACTTCGGAATCGGGGGTTTCTTTGAGGAATAGATGGTCGATATGGTAATGCTCTGCAAAGAACGAGAAGTCGGAGAGCTTTTCAAGGAACCCATCAACATCGGGGATAGTCACCCGCAGGGTGATGTCATCGGCTTCCTCTGCCAGCGCGTGGAGCGCAGCATCATCGGCGGTGCGGTCGACGAGGCCGATGGCGACGTACTGCTCGATTTCCTGCATGGAGACCTCTTTGCCGCGGCCGTTGGTATTGCGGTACGCATGGCACCGGATGGTGAACCACATATTGTCATCGACCTTCAGAAGTTCCCGGTCAATGCCCAGCTCCGCCGCGTAGTAGTCACCGATATACTCTTTTACGGTATCGCAGAGTTCACTTGAATAAAGTACATCTTCATCGGGATTATAGCAGTAAAGATACTCTCCGTCGTGATAGAAAATGCCTTCTACCAGATTGGTGATATCGTTCTGCTCATGATGGATGAATTTGGTCTGCACGGTCGCGCGGGGCAGATTGTCGGCAAAGTACCGTTCAGCCCGGGGAAAGAACTCCGTTTCCAATTCGGCTTTGAGTTCATCCGTATAATACTGCGGCATGCAGGCGGTGAAAAGCAGGACGGCCGTTAGGAGAAGCAGGGAAAAACGGAACTGTTTCATGGGGGAATCCTCTCTTTCTGTTTAATAGCGGGTGGAAAGGGTGCCTGCGGACAGCAGGACGATAGCCACGGCAATGACAGTCAGACCGAAGAAGATGATTGCGGCGGTGCGCAGCTTCTCACCGATGGGGAACATCGTCAGAACTCCAAACACGGCGGAGACAGCAGCGAGGGCCAGTGTGACATACACAAGAAACGGAAATCCGGCAGAAGAAAGCCGCTCGGCTGCGGAGCGGGACACCGTCCGGTAGACGGTTCCTTCCTCAGGGGAGGGCAGAACGACAAAATCCCTGAAAAACGGGAGAAAACATAGGATGGCTGAGATGATGCTTAAAAGCAGATCAAGAATGGAAAAAAGCATGGCGGCTCCTTTCTTATGGATGGATTATTCCAGACCGTAAGGCCAGCCGATGAAGCTGCCCAGGTCATAGATTTCGGTATAGCCGAGGGCATCCAGATGTTCGGCGGCGATTCTGCTGCGCCGTCCGCTGCGGCAGTAGACCATAACGGGGGTGTCATAAGCGGGGATGACTTCCTTTGCCGTTGTTTCGTTGATGGATTCATAGGGAAGCAGAACGGCGTCGGGGGCGTGGCCTGTGATGAATTCTTCCTCCTCGCGGACGTCGAGAATGAGAATATCCGGGGTCGATTCAATGAGGGCGTGGGCTTCTTCAAAGTTGAGATTCTGAATCATGAGCGGGTGCTCCTTTTTGTGATGATGCTCTGAATTTGGCGATGATGCCTTTGATGGTGGCGTTTTCCTCGCGGAGGGCCTGAATATCCTGAATCAGCTCGGCCTCGCGGACCTCATAGCGGCGCAGGAGAATTTCTGCGACCTCCAGAAGGCTGCGGATCTTCTCCATCAGAACACTGATGGGAGCCAGCAGCGCGTGATAATGCTCCTTGCCGTAGATGCACATGGGATAATAACAGACCTTGGTTTCTTCGATATAGCGGTGGGCGTTCCAGGTGGAATAGCGGTGCAGTTTGGAAACGATATCGCCGCGGTCGGCAAGAGCGGCAAGCAGCGCCAGTTTGTTTTCTTCTATGCGCCGGTAGTAGCTGTCCTGTTCTTCGTCCAGCATAGTCTTCGGCGGTGTGATGCAGTCAATGATATCAGAGACGGCGGGGGCAAAGCCGTAGGTGCCGACGATGATCTCCCGGATATTGTCAACGGGGAAATAATCGGGGTAGATATGCAGCAGCACCGCGGTAAGAAGCGTGTCTTCTTCCTCTTTTGTCAGCGGTATATGGAGGTCGATGAGCATTTCGCAGACGGAGAGGGTATGACCGACATCGTTCTGCAGTCTGGTCATGGCGGATGCGCTGTGTGCGGGGAACTGGGAAAGGTCATTAAGGAGTTCGCAGGCCCGGACGGCGGAATCAAG
>JAKSPR010000258.1 GCA_024404655.1 Clostridia bacterium
CCAGCGGTACTTATCGTTGTAGCTGGGGATGGCACCAATGAACTGCAGACGGTCCGGGTCTGCGCTCTGGAACATATCCTCCTGTCTGCGGGCTTCTTCCAGCTGATCAAGCACATACGGCTCATCCCAGTTATAATAGCCGATGCAGTAGCGGTACGGACGGATATGATCGACGACCGCTTTCACTTCGTCCACGTTCAGCTTGTGGTCAAGATGACCTACCTGCATGCCGCCGAACTTTGAGAAATCCTGGAAAATCAGGTCAAGACGCAGCTCTTCGCACAGACGGAGCGCTTCCTCCGCCTGCTTGTGAGATGCCCAGCCGAGTTCGACCGTGTTGAAGCCTGCCGCTTTGCAGTTTTCAAGAGCATCCCGCATATTGTCGCCTCTTGCGGCAAAGGTGGAAAGGATAAAGTTATCCTGCCGCCAGACGCGGTGGGGATTGCCCAGCGGTCTGCGGGTATAAATTTTATGATTCATCTTTTTCATGACAGTCAGCTCCTTTGACTTTGTTGCCGGAATATCGTCATTCCAGCAGTTTTTTCATATCAAACAGAAGATTCAGTGCAGCCATCGGCGTCAGGGTGTTGAGATCGGTTTCCAGAAGCTGGGCTTTCACGGTCTCGGCGGCATAATCCTTGGGTGCGGCGGCCTCAAAGTCCATGGAAATCTGATCCTCCATGGGAGCCATCTTTTTCGCGCCCCGGACATTCACATTCTCCCCTTCGTCAAGGTGGGCAAGGACTTCCTTTGCACGGCGGATGACCTCATTCGGAACGCCCGCCAGTTTGGCAACTTCAATACCGTAGCTGTCGTCGGCAGCGCCGGGAACGATCTTACGTAAGAATATGATGTCGTCGCCCTTTTTCTTTGCGGCGATATTATAGTTGATGACACCGTCCAGCTGTCCTTCGATTTCGGTCAGCTCATGGTAGTGGGTGGCAAACAGCGTCTTTGCGCCGATCTTTTTGCCGAGGGTATATTCGAGGACTGCACGCGCGATGCTCATACCATCGTATGTACTGGTTCCGCGGCCGATCTCGTCGTATATGATCAGGCTCTTTTTCGTTGCGTGGGTCATGATATAGGCGACCTCGGACATTTCCAGCATAAACGTGGATTGACCGGAGGCCAGATCATCGGAGGCACCGACACGGGTGAAGACCCGGTCCACAATACCGATGCGGGCGTCCTTTGCAGGCACGAAGGAACCAATCTGCGCCATGACGGTGATCAGCGCCACCTGCCGCATGTAGGTGGATTTACCTGCCATGTTGGGACCGGTGATCAGCGCCAGTCTGTGCAGATCCGTGTCCAGCATCGTATCATTGGGAACAAAGAACGTATCGCCGGAGAACCGCTCGACCACAGGATGGCGGCCGTCCTTGATTTCGATGACGTCGCTTTCATCCACTTCGGGACAGACGTAGTTGTTGCGGTTGGCAACTTCGGCCAAAGATACATAGGTATCAATGACAGCAAGCAGCTCCGCGGATTTCTGGATACGCTCCACGTTTTCGGAGAGTGTCTCCCTGATTTTCTGGAACAGCTCGTATTCAAGGGAATTGATCTTGTCCTTTGCACCGAGGATGGTGGATTCCATCTCTTTTAAGTCTTCGGTGATGTAGCGCTCCGCGTTTGTCAGGGTCTGTTTGCGGATATAGCGGTCCGGCACCTGATCGCGGTAGAGGTTGGTGACCTCGATATAATAGCCGAAGACCTTGTTGTAGCCGACCTTCAGTTTCGGAATGCCAGTGGCCTCCCGCTCGGAGATCTCGATCTTCTCCATCCACGAATTGCCGCCGCCGAGGATCTCCCGCAGATAGTCAAGATCGGCATTGTAGCCGTCCTTGATAAATCCGCCTTCTCTGACGGAAAAGGGAGGGTCCATTTTGACAGCCTCGTCGATGAGGGAGCACATATCGGTCAGCTCATCGAGGTTTTCATAGATGGATTTCAGTTCAGGACTTTCAAAATCGGCAAGCAGCGCGCGGATGGGGGGAATGGCGGCAAGGGTATTTGCCACAGCCCGCATATCCTTGGGGCCTGCCGTGTTATAGACGATTCTTGTGATCAGACGTTCCAGGTCAAGAACGTCTTTCAGCCGCACGCCGATCTCCTCCCGCTCCATATAGTGGGAGAATAACTCCTTGACGGCACCCTGTCTGCGCAGGATGGTGCGGATATCGGTTAAGGGCATTTCGATCCATTTGCGCAGATTCCGTGCGCCCATGGAGGTTCTGGTGCGGTCAAGCACCCAGAGCAGCGAGCCGCGCTTCTCTTTCTGGCGCATAGTCTCGCAGAGCTCCAGATTGCGGCGGGTATTGACGTCCATTTCCATGTACTGCCCACCGAAATAGAGATTCAGTTTCTTGATGTAGGAGATATCGGTCTTCTGGGTCTCCGCCACATAGTCAAGCAGCGCGCCGACCGCCTTGATGACGCGGGTGTGGTTGGCGTCTCCCGACATGGGAGTATCCGGGAACTGCCGCTTCACGGCGGCAAAGGTCTCCTTTGCGTCAAAGCGGAAGCCCTGCCCGTCCTCAATCATCGTGTGGATGCGCTTGGTAAGGAACGAGGTGACGGCGGACATGTCCTTCGCCGTGCGGTTGAAAATACACTCCTTGGGCATATACGCGCCCAGTTCATTGAGCAGATAAGTCTCCGCCCCCTCTCCCTCGGCGGCTGTCGCATGGACAACACCGGTGGAGATATCAATGAACGCTGCGCCCATACCTTCGTCATCCCGGTAAATGGAGGCAAGGTAGTTGTTGGCGGTCTCATCCAGCATGGAGGTCTCAATAACCGTACCGGGGGTGATGATGCGCACCACATCGCGCTTGACAAGACCCTTTGCGGTCGCCGGATCCTCCAGCTGCTCGCATATTGCGATCTTGTAGTCTCTCTGTACCAGCTTGGCAATATAGCCGTCGCAGGAATGGAACGGGATGCCGCACATGGGAGCGCGTTCTTCCAGACCGCAGTCCTTGCCGGTCAGAACCAGCTCCAGTTCTTTGGATACCGTCTTTGCGTCTTCGAAAAACATCTCATAAAAGTCACCGAGACGGAAAAAGAGGATATAATCCTTATATTTTTCTTTTAAGTCAAGGTATTGCTGCATAAACGGCGTTACCGGCATTGCTGTTCCCTCCTGTCCGCCATCAGAATCGTTTTCCCAAAATCAATGGCAGCCTGCACAGGTAGAGCAGTCGTGGGTGCAGCTTGAGGGCTTTTCACCGGTGACGTGGAAGGTAATCTCGGCGTTGACCTCGTTCATCAGCGCATTGACGCCTTCCTGAGCAGCATTGTATTCCACCATGACAGGAAGTGCTGCGATCTCGTCATAAAGGGTGTTGATGCGGGTCTCGATGGCATGGATGACTTCCATATCCTTTTCGGGCTTCTTGTATTCGGCGGTGAGCGCCATGGTCTGGACGTTGTATTCTGCGACCTTGTACTGCAGGTCTGCGTCTGCCTTGTATGCCTCGGTAGCTGCTTCCATACGCTTGACGGCTTCGTCTTCCTTGATTGCCTTGCCCAGCAGCTGTGCCAGTTCCATAATCTTGTTCATGTTCGTATTCTCCTTGTATTTTTTATTTCTTATTCTGTGATGATCTCGCCCGTCAGGCTGAAGGTCTCCGCATCGGTGACACGGAGGGTCAGATGTTCGCCGGTATAGTCTCTGTCTGCCGGGAAGTGGATGAGCTTGCCGCCCTCCGTGCGCCCGGTGTACATGTTGTCGTTATATTTGCTGACGCCCTCGCAGAGCACCGTGAAGGTCCGTCCGATGAGCGTTTTGTTCTTTTCCAGCATGATTTCATTCTGTGTATCCAGAAGCCGTTTCATGCGGTCCTGCTTGACCTTTTCAGGAATCTGCCCTTCCATGACGGCGGCAGGGGTTCCTGTGCGGGGTGAGTAGATAAAGGTGAATGCCTGATCGTATTTTGCCATACGGACGGCACGCAGGGTCTCTTCAAATTCCTCTTCCGTTTCTGTTGGGAAACCGACGATGATATCGGAGGAAATGGTGATCTCCGGCATCAGCTCCCGCATGTAGGCGAGCTTTTCATAATAGGATTCCCATGTATAGCGGCGGTTCATGGCGGAAAGCACCCGGTCGGAGCCGGACTGCAGCGGCAGGTGGAAATGCTTTGCGATCTTCGGCTGACGCGCCATGACCTCAATGAGTTTTTTCGACGCATCCTTCGGATGGCTCGTCATGAAGCGGACGAGGAAATCGCCGTCAACGGCACAGATCTTTTCAAGAAGATCGGGAAAATCGCAGGGTTCCTCCAGATCCTTGCCGTAGGAGTTGACATTCTGCCCCAGCAGCGTGATCTCCTTTACACCGGATGCGGCAAGCTCCTTTACCTCGGCAAGAATGTCTTCCGGCAGTCTGCTGCGCTCGCGTCCGCGGACGTAGGGAACGATACAGTAGGTGCAGAAATTGTTGCAGCCGCACATGATCGAGACCAACACC
>JAKSPR010000259.1 GCA_024404655.1 Clostridia bacterium
GGGATCAGTGCATAGAGACGATGATCCCAGACCCGCAGTCGTCCTGTCCGAGGAACCGGATTCGGAATCTTCTCCCCCGCCGCATTCTTCACCGTGGAAAACGCAAACCGCAGGGCCTGTGTATCGCCTCTCACCCATCGTGCCTGCCGCTCAAAATAAGAAACAACACCTGTGGGAATACGGTCGGTCAGCGTCACAGAGGAAAAATTCCGACAGCCCAGCCTCTGGCCTTCCAGAAAATCATGGGACAGCACACATCCCTCCGGAAACGCACCGTCAAGGACCGCAAGATACGCATCCACGTTAAACAGTCCTTTGCCGCAGAAGCTGCCCTCCCCATATAACATCTGTTCCCCGTCCGCGGAAAACCGGCTGTAGGGGTCGGCACCGCCCTTTCCGGTGCAAAGCAGCGTAAACCGGGTTGCCGCAGCCCCCGCCAGAGATACCGCCATCCGGGGTTGGAGCATACCGATCCCGCGCACCACGCGGCCGTTTTCGATCACAGGCTTGTTTGCCGGATGGAGCATCGCCGAAACCATGGTCACAAGTGCTCCCGGCGGCAGCTCCGTGTCCCCGTCCAGCGTACAGAGATAGACGGTCCGTCCGATGCCGGCAGGTTCTTTTGCCACGGCAAAACCCATCTCCACGCCCCGCAGACGGCGGGCAAGTTCCAGTACCGCACCGCGTTTGCGTTCCCAGCCCATAAAGCAATGCTCCGTCGGTGCATAGCGCCGGGAGCGGATCCAGAGGCCGAAATGATCGCCGTATTTCCGGTTGAGCGCGTCGATCCGGGCTGCGGCATAACGGAGAATCGCCCCGTCCCCCGGCGCTTCCGCGTGCTGTGCTTCGGGAAGATCCCCGAGAACCCCGAAATACAGGTGCTCACTCCCTGTCTCCCCCCTCGGACAGTTCCGGAGCCAGAAACGTTCCAGATTGTCAAAAATCGCGCGGTCCCGTTCTTCCCCGGAAAGCAGCGTGGTGATCACCGTCAGAGTACAGCCCTCCCCGGGAACGGTGTCAAGCCCGAGGGACAATGTTTCCATGGGCCGCATCACCCGGCCGATCAAGATACTACCCGCCTCCCGGAACAGCGCATAAAAGGGCAGAAATACAAAAATTGCCGGGATCACCGCACGTAAAAAACCGAATCTGCGTAGAAATACGCCTGTCAGAGCAGAGCACAGGAACGCTGCCGCCAGAACGACGGCATGAAAGAGTAATCCTCTGTTCCGGGGTTTTTCAAACAGAACATCGGACAGGTCCATAGAAGTATTTTGTTCTTTGAGTGAATCCAGAATTTCGTTGAGAACCGTTTCTTCGTCTTCTCCGCACGCCTCAGCCCGTCTGCGCACCGCTTCACGATAAGCGGCTTTTGTCTCATCGGAACAGCGGGGATAGGTACCCAAAGGATCCTTCCGCAGCAGCGCTTCCACCGGCGACAGCGCATCCCGGAGCGCATCAAAATCCATGGTCCGGAGCCTGTGCAGCCATGCAATACGGATATCAAAGTCGTCCGGGACACCCTTCCGCCGGGCCGCGTCAGCAATACCCCGGAGAAGCTCCGCCCCCCACACAGGCAGGAGCACCCGCAGAAAGCAGTCATCCGGGTCATGAAGCGACAGTGCTTTGATGATCTGCGTCTCGTCCATGGCGGGGTCAAGGTCCGACACTGCACCAAGGACACGTCTCTGCAAAGCCGTATCTGCCAGCTCCCGCCGCAGCGTCCTGTCCTTTTCACAGATGAGCACACGGTCACACATGACAGCAAGGATATAGTGGTTATCGGAAAGCGCATCCGGTACCGCTCCCCTGTGCAGCTGCGACTTGAATCGGTGCAGCCGCTGAAAGATTCTCCCTGTCTGTTCCCCGCTCTTCTGATTCTGCATAAAAAACACCTCCGGTCAATCATTGGATGATCTATCCATAGTTTGACCGGAGGCCGGAATTTTATTCATTTTGTATGGTCTGCCGTATGACTGATTCCTGTTTTCTGCAAAAGCAAGTCGAGATTTATCTTATTTCGACAGAAGAACAGTCAGATACGGATTGTCCGCCGCATGCAGAATGTGTACAGCCTGACCCGAAAACAGCGCTTCCGTTTCGGAATTTGCAGTGATGACCGTATCATAAGGCATGTCGGAGGATCGTGCACCGAAAGCATTTTTCACCTTCGGGCCATGAACACCGCAGATCAGAACATCGGTATCCGCAAGAGCCCGGTCACGGTAATCCGCGTAATCGGTCTGTGCCAGGTCGTCCTCTGCGTCCCAGGCCGATGCACTGACGTATGTTACAGTCTCTTTTCCCAATGTCACTGTGACCCCGAGCAGCGGACGCACAGCACGGGAGAGCTTCTCCGTCGGGAAAACCGTTACCGCAGTGGAACCGATCAGCAGTTCCTCCTGCCCACGCCGGTACAGAGCAAAATGCAGTCCGCGGAGCGCCGGGTCCTCCATCATGGCGCGGCATAACTGTTCTTCTTCCGCATCGGCAGGTTCGGGAAGATAGACTGTCTCGATCCATGTCCGCGAAGACAGGCGATAAAGCTGGGAAATGTGTTTTTCGTGATAATGGGTCAGAACATAGCAGCTTATTTCCGTAACATGGGCCCGATGGAGTTCTTCCCACATTTCATAAACGATATTGAACGCGCCGTCGGATAAGTCGATCATCACGGCGCGCTCATCGGTGAGAACAGCCATGCTGTCATTGGTCCCGCGCGTATGGTAATATACCTGAGCGCTTCCCCGGGAGAGCATCGTATTCACCGGAATACAGAGACCGAACAGGAGAAATCCGGCAAAAGCCGCCGTAAACAGATGCAGACGGTTCCGCCGTCTCACAACAAGCACAACGCCGAGCACTGCTGCCAGAACTGCGATAGGCCAGAAAAACGGATACCAGAGGGAAATGAGCGGCCGTCCGAGTCCGGAGAGTATATGCGCCAGCCAAAGACACAGCCGTGATAACAGCTCTGCAATCGCTGCCGGAATGGGTGCCAGCAGCTGCAGTCCCGGAACAAAGGACATCAAAAGAAGCAAAGGTGTGATCATCAATAACCCCGAAACGGGAGGATTCATGAGGATATTGGCAAGAGGGCTCCAGATGGAAATCTCACCGTAAAGAGCCGCCGTAATCGGCAGGACAAACAGGGTCGCGGAAAGTGTTATGGTCAGTGGTGCAAGGATATAATCCCGCAGGAAACGGAAGATGGGACGCTTCGGCAAGTGCGCCCGGATCCGTTCCTCGGCAGGAATTCCGAGATACTGGATGCCGAAAACCGCCGAAACGGACATAAGAAGTCCCGTATCCACAGCAGCATAGGGACGAACCAGACAGATCCCGGCCATAGCAGCGAACAGCGCAGTATAGGCATCCTTCGTTCCCGCCAGATAATACGACAGAAGATAGATGATCCACATAATGCCCGCACGGCAGACGGAGGGTGAAAAACCCGTAATGCCGATAGCAGCAAAAATCAGAATCATTTCAAGAAGCACTCTCCACCGCTTGTGGAGTTTGGTACGCGGCATCAGCCGCTCCGCCCACATGAGCAGAATGGACAGATGCATACCGCTGACTGCCAGCATGTGAGATATGCCGATCCTGCGGAAATCCCGTTTCACCATCGGGTCCACAGCAGAGCGGTCACCGAGTACCAGTGCACTCAACAGTGACGTGCTCTCCCCGGAGAGATACCGCCGCATTCTGATCTCACATTGCTCCCGGATATCGGAAAAGAACACGCCGATGGTCTTTTTTCTGCCCTCCGCTTCCAGTTTTTCCCCGCTGTAGACCGCAGAACCGATCACGCCATGGGAAAAACGATAAAGTCTTTCGCTGAAATCCTGCGTCTCACGGTCGTCCTGAATCTCCACACGGCAAGAGATGATCTCACCGGGGTCCGCATATACCGCATGCTCGCATTGCATGGTGATCATCGCTGAAAACGACGTTCCGCCGATGTCCCGCAGCCGGATCGTCATCTCCGAGCCGCGGTCTGTAGCATAACCGATGCTGTCCACAATCCCAGTGATTCCGATTGTTTCGTGTACCCGCTCATTCCAGAATGAAATCTGACGACTGTAATTATAAGACCTCACCCCGCCAATCAGAATAGCCGCTGCGAGTCCGATCAGAAATACGCGGTTCTTTTTCTGTGAGGGAATCACTGCGAACGCAATACTGCAAGCCGAACATATAGCACAAATAATCAGGCCAACGATCACCGTAGCAGCACACGACAGAAAAAAGGAGAGCGCACGAGATACAACATATCCGATACAACACCCCATAAACGGCCGGACAATCCGTTTTCTCACGGCGATCCCCTCCTTTTTCGTCATTTTTCATTGTTTTTCTCCATTATAAACGATTTTTCACGGAAAGTAAAGGATTATCGAGAAGATTTTGCTGTTTTCGTATTCAGATAAAAGAAAGGGGCTGTCGC
>JAKSPR010000026.1 GCA_024404655.1 Clostridia bacterium
ACGGCAGACCGTACCGTGGAGCGCCAGGGGGATGGTGACCCACTGATACTTCTTGATACCGCCGTAGTAGTGTGTCTTCAGATAGCAGATGCCGCTGTCTTCATAGACGGGATGCTGCTTGAGGTCAAGACGGGGGCTGTCGATGTGGGCAGCAGAGATGCGGACACCGTTTTCGATGGATTCGGAGCCGATGATGAAGACGTGGAGGCTCTTGCCGCGGTTGTTGATGTAGTACTTCTCGCCGGGCTTGACGGGCTGACCGAAGGTGTAGGGCTTGAAGCCGTGAGCTTCTGCCATCTTGATACCTTCGTTGACGGCTTCACGCTCGGTCTTGGCGTTGTCAAGGAACTTTGCGTAAGGAACGCAGAAATCCTTGGCTGCCTGTCTCTGTTCTTTTGTCAGGTTCTTGTAAACATCCTTCGTTTCGTAGAAGAGCTGTTCTTTCAGAATCTGACCCTGGGTTTTCTCATCCATGGTAGTTCTCCTTTTTATGAAAAAGATTTGAGGGTTTTCGTTTATATTCTGCGGCATCCGTACTCAGCGTTCCAGCGAAACGGAGGAACCGGCGGGAAGACCGTCAAAATCAAAGTGATAGGTTTTGCCGTCAAGGGTGATATCGGCGGCTTTCAGCTTCTGCGTGGGATCGGAGGCGGCGATTCTTCCGTCTGTAACAAGGACCGTACAGGGGGCGGAGACCGTAACGCCGTCAAAGTTTCCGGCTTCCCAGAAGATGTAACCCGTCATGCCGGTGCTTGTGTCTCTGACCGCCATCACAGACGCAGTATCTGATAGGATCTCAATATCCGGCTGGACGGCGTAGGCGGCAGAGGTGCTCTCGTCCGTACCCGGCAGGATCACATATTCATAGGAGGCATCCGCAATGTTTGCCCCGTGGGAGATCACAAGCTCGCAGAAATCGGACTGCTTGTATTCGATCACCGTCTTCTCCGGCAGATAGATACCGCCGAGCCCCTCCATATAGAGGGAAGCGGCACCGTCAAGCACCCCGGAAGCATCGGAGACGACCGCACCGTCTGCGGTCAGTTTGTCCGTTCTGCGGTTCTCGATCACCGTCAGTGTGTTGTATTCACCCGGATTGTCGATATCCGCACCGAGGCAGACGATCTCGTCAGCGAAGAAGAACCAGCCCTTCTTTGCCGTCAGAGGTGAATCAAAGTGTTTGTATGCGGCGCGCAGGTCCATAGCGGAGACCACACAGTCGTCAAGGGAGACGCCGCCCACGAAGTCAGCCTCCGTCAGCGTATCGCCGGAGCTTGTATACTGTCCCACCCGCTCCGCATCTGTCACCGTGGTGCCGGGCAGACGGTAATGATCCACATTGTGCCAGAAATCGGGATTGTAGTCATCGGTCGTCAGATAGACGTACAGCATGCCGTCGCCGGTATACCAGCCGTCGTAGTTCTCCCCGTTGAAGGCCTCGAATTTGCCGATGCGGGAGGAGGAGAGGGAAACGCTTGCACTGTAGCCGGGTCTGTGAACCACCGGGCGGTCCATGCCGGCAAAGACCTTGCCAAGCGTATAGTTTTCCCGTGCTTTGATGCTGCTGTCGGCCTTGATCTTATCGTAGATCGCCAGATCCACGGGGTCCAGACGCGGTGCGTAGTATTCGTCGTTGTAAGAGGCATACTCTTTGATGATGGAGCGCAGCTTGTCCGCCTCCGCCTGATCGGGCAGATATTCCGACAGCCGCAGCATACCCTGCACCGCGGTAAGACCGATGCTCACGTCGGTGGAAGTTCTGGAAATGGAGCGTCCGCGGACGTTGCCGAAGAACGCGCCGTGCACCATCAAAGGCGTAAAGGATTCAAGCGCCCAGTCCTTCTGACAGTTCATGACTTTCTCGTCAAAGCGGAAGCAGGTGTCCTCCGCCGCATAGATGAGCCGTGAGAGCGCTTCCAGCATGATGGGACCGTAGCAGCCCGTGTAGGCAAGATGATCATGCTGCACAAAGGAGCCGTCCCGGTAGAAGCCGTCGCCGCGGTAAACGTAATCACAGCAGACCGTCAGCATATCCCGGGAGCGCGCCAGACGCACTGCGTCATGCTGCAGGGCAGCCGCCGCCATCGTGACGTAAGCGATATCCACACGGTTCGCCATGGTCATGGAGGGCAGGGGATCATAGCGGTTGACAGGCTCTAAATACCGGTCAATGACCGACTGATCGACGGAGTCTCTGATCAGCATCAGCGTACTGACAAGATACTGCGCCGCACCGATCTGCCAGTCCCACCAGTTGTTGAGGATGGGATATTCATGCAGCTTCTGATCGGAATAGTAGTTTGTGTGCATATATTCCAGCGCATAGAGGATATCGTCCAGCAGGCTTTTGTTGTGATAAAGATAACTGCCCTTCATCCCGTAGCCCCGCGCCATGGAAAGGATCTGACGGTAGTTTGTGGTGATGCCTGCCGTCTCGTCCATGTTTGCGGAGAAGGGAACATTGTCCCCGCGCTCCATCGCAGACTGGGCCTCGTCCGCCTGCCGGCTATAGTATTCCATCCGCTCCCGGTATTCCCCGACCGCTTTTTTATCGTCGCCCCCGCCGTTCTGGAGGGCACAGAGGGCGTCCATAAAGTGATCGTAGTTGTAGTCCCCGATCTCCTCATCGGAGAGGGAACAGGAATAGTCGTTGGAGCAGAAATAGATGGAATCAAAATAAAGGACCGTTTCCGGGTCCGGCGTCATATCCCAGCCGGTGGCGTTGATATTGATGGCGGAAACTTTGGTAAAGTCCGCATTGTAGCCGTCCACGAATTCCCCGAGAGGCAGGTCGATCAGCTTCCAGCCCTCCCAGTCCACAACGATGGGAGAACGGCGGTAGGCCGTCTTTCCGGCAGTCTCCGCAGGTTGACAGACGATGCAGAACTGCATCTGGGAGCCCGTTGCCTTTTCGCTGTAGACCCACAGACACACATCGGTATATCCCGTCACATCCTTCGGCGGCTTGCGGACGGAGACGACGGTCTTCTTTTCCTGGTGCTCCCAGCGTCCGGAGAGCGCAGCGCCGTTCAGCGTCTGGTCTTCCGTTGGCTTTAAGCTCATGCTCTTGTATTCCTTTTCCGCGCCGGAGTTCAGAACGTACAGGACTTCATCGCTGCTGGAAGCGCAGACGATGGGGGTGTCGTGTCCCTTCATATAGTTCGGGTCAGAGAGGTGCGGGTCTGCGTCTGCAGCAGGTTCCGTTTCTGCTTCGGTCCCGGCTTCCGCTGCAGCAGTTTCTGTCACCTTGGGAGCGCTTTCCGTCTCTGCAGGCGCGGGAGTGCTGCTTTCGCATCCCAGAGACGCCAGCACCGCGCAGGAAAGCAGAAGCGCCGATATTCTCCTGACTTCTTTTTTCATACAGAACATTCCTTTCTTTTTTTATCAAAAAAAGGCATCAGTCCCCGTAAAGGGTCTTATACATCTGCGCTGATTCTCCGACCAGCCGCACGTAATTCTCGGTTTCCGTAATCGGGATGTGCACAAGATGACCATTTTCGGAGATCTCCGGGTCTTCCAGCCACTTGTTTACCCTTGAAAATCCCGCATTGTAGGCGGCAAAGACGTTTTCCCAGTCTTCATACCGGGCATAGAGCCACGAAAGGAGCTGTGTCCCTGCGTCAATGTTGTATGAGGGAATCATGATCGTGTCGTGATCGGCTTCCTCGCCCCGCAGAAAATAAAGCCAGTCGTAGGTATCATAAGTCAGCTGCATGAGCCCATGCGCATCTGCCCACGAAACCGCATTTTCTTCAAATCCGCTCTCAATGCGGATCACGGCATAGATGACGGAGGTCGGAACATCCCATTTTTTGGATGCCGCATCCACAAGGGCCATATATTTCCGTGGATAGAGCGCTGAATCCGTCTCATAGACGGTTTTGTCCAGCATCACACCGAGCAGCAGTGCAAGCGACAGGAGCACCGGGATCAGGACAAGAAACGCCGCGATCCGGTGAAAGACTTCAGGGATACCGCCGCGTGTCCTGCGGGGGGCTCTGCCGACCGGCCTCCGGGTCACAGAAGACCCCAGTCGCGCAGAAGCGCTTCCACCTTCGGTGCCACTTCATCGGGGGAGCCGTTATTTTCAATGACCGCATCGCTGTGGAGGGCGAAAAATGCGTCGTCATGCTGGGCGGCGATCCGCCGCTCTGCTTCCTCGCGGGTGGCAAAATCCCTTGCGATGATGCGCGCAATGCGGGTTTCTTTTTCTGCTGTGACCGTCAGGATTTTTCCGCATTCCTGATCGAAGCCGCTTTCAAAGAGCTGGGGCGCGTCGATACAGACGGCATGAAAACCCTCCTGTACCCGTGCGTCGATCCACTCATGGCAGGCTTCCATGATATAGCGGTGGGTGATGGTATTCAGAGCGTGCAGCTTTTCCGCTTTGCAATCGGGGTCCGGCTCGCCGAATACGAAAGCAGCCAGTCCTTTCCGGTTCAGCGTGCCGTCGGAATTGAGGATCTGTCTTCCGAAATGATCGCACAGGGCGGAAAGACACGGCTGACCGGGTTCACATACCGCGCGGGAGACCTTATCGGTATCCAGAACCGGGATGCCGAAGGCCCGCAGGGTAATGGAGACAATGCTTTTTCCTGCACCGCTGCCTCCGGTCAGACCGATGACGGTCACATCCCGGGAGATGCGGGAATGTTTCTTGTTCATGTTCGTTTGCTCCTTGTTTCCGTACAGGATCAGACGTCCTGCACCGTAAATCCCGCTGCTTTGGCAAGACGGTTATAAACGGCCAGACCGATGCCCTCTCTTCCGGGGATCCGTGCATAAATGACGGTGACATTTTCCATATCGTCAAACGCGCGGAGGCAGGCAAACAGTCTGTGTGCCTGCATCGCGGGATCATTCCGCGGGCCGATGGTGACGGCGGTACAACCTTCAAAGTCCGGTTTGTCCTCGTCGTAAATGAGGAACGCCGCACCGGGTTCGGTCTTCTGTTTCTCCTTCATGGCGGCAAGGATCGCTTCCTCCGTGCCGTTCAGCAGGATTACGGGAGCCTTCGGCGCATAATGGCGGTACTTCATGCCGGGAGAAATGGGCTTGAAATCGCCCGTAACCTTTTCAAGGACGATTCTGTCCACGGTGACGTGATCTTTGCCGAGCAGTGTGCAGAGGTCTTCATACGTCACCCCGCCGGGACGGAGCAGGATCACGCGGTCATCTTCCAGCTTGATGACGGTGGATTCCAGACCGATATCCGCAGGATTGCCCGCAAGGATCATGTCCACACGCCCGTCAAGGTCAAAAATGACGTGCTCCTTTGTGGTGGGGCTGGGATGACCGGAGAGATTGGCGCTGGGTGCGGCGATGGGCACGCCTGCCAGCCGGATGAGGGTATTGGCTGTCGGATTGGACGGCAGCCGCACGGCGACGGTATCCATGCCGCCTGTGACGGAATCGGGGATACACGGCTTTTTCTTCATGATCATGGTGAGAGGACCCGGCCAGAATGCGCAGGCGAGCCGATAAAAGAGGTCGCTTGTTTCGCAGTAATGTTCCGCGTCTCCGATATCCGCGATATGGATGATCAGGGGGTTATCGGACGGTCTGCCCTTGGCTGCGTAGATTTTCTTTGCGGCTTCCGCATCCAGCGCATTGCCGCCGAGGCCATAAACGGTCTCCGTGGGGAAGACCACGAGCTTGCCCTCGCGGATGAACTCCGCTCCGCGGGCAATGATGGCTTCTTCTTCCTTTGAGCCGTCCTCGTGCAGTGGGATGATTTCTGTTTTCATGTTGAGATTCACTTCTTTTTATGTTCTTTGGAAAGTAACAATGCTGATGATTTTCTGATTGAGATCGTTCCGGACTCGGTTTGACGGACACACACACCGGCTTTGCGGTCTTACTGCGCGTTCATTTCGCTTTCCCTGCGGAGCTTTTCGGCGATATCCGCTTCGGTGAGTGCCCGGATGGTATCTTCCAGTGCGCCGTTCATGACGTCCTCCAGTGTATACAGCGTGAGTCCGATTCTATGATCGGTCATGCGTCTCTGGGGGAAATTATAAGTCCTGATTTTTTCGCTTCTGTCTCCGCTGCCGACCTGTGCGCGTCTTGCGTCTGCAATGGCGTTATCCCGTTTTTCCTTCTCCATCTCATAGAGCTTTGCACGGAGCATCTTCATGGCTTTATCGCGGTTCTTGAACTGGCTGCGTTCCTCCTGACATTCCACGACAATACCTGTCGGGATATGCAGGATGCGCACGGCACTCTCTGTCTTATTGATATGCTGACCGCCCGCGCCGCTGGATTTACAGGTCTCCATCTTGATATCGGACGGGGGAATATTGATCTCCACGTCCTCGACCTCCGGGAGTACGGCGACGGTAACGGTGGACGTCTGGATCCTGCCCTGGGATTCCGTTTCGGGGACTCTCTGGACGCGGTGGACGCCGGATTCAAATTTCATGCCTGCGAACACGCCGCCGCCCTCGATGCAGAATGAAACCTCCTTGAAGCCGCCCAGCTCCGTTTCGTTTGCGGAAACGAGGGTGGTTTTCCAGCCCATCTTATCGGCGTACATGTGGTACATCCGGTAGAGATCAGCGGCAAACAAAGCGGCCTCTTCTCCGCCTGCGCCTGCGCGGATCTCCATGATGACGGAACGGTCATCGTCCTCATCTCTTGGGAGCAGCAGAATCTGCAGTTCCTTTTCCGATGCATCACAAGCGGCCCTTGCGTCCCGGATCTCATCCTCCGCAAGGGCTCGGAGCTCGGCGTCATCGGCAAGCTCAAAGATTTCCTCTGCGTCTGCAAGGGCTTTCTGCGCCTGTTCCATCCGGGATACGGCCTCTGCCATGGGTTCCAGGCGGCGATACTCGCGCATGAGGGAAAGGTAGCGTTTCTGATCTGTGATGGTATCCGGCTGCTGCAGTTCCACTTCAATGGCAGAATACCGCATAGCAAGGCTCCGGCATTTTTCGTATATGGTCATAACGTGATGCGGTATTCCTTCCTCTTGAAAAATTCTATCTTTAAGTATATCACGTTTTATGGTGTTTGTAAAGACAAAACAGGAAAAACGGGGCAATATACGGATACGCAGGACAGACAGACTGTTTTTGCGGGAGGCTGCTCCGCTTACTCCCCTGCATACCAAGCCGGACCCCTCACAGCCTGTGGATTCCTGTTTTTTCGCAAAAACCTTGAAAAAAGCCCTCCAGTGTGATATACTGATTCCAAAGAATCCAATCAAGGAGGAAAAAATCCCATGCTGAAACTCTGGTACAAAGAACCCGCTGCGGTCTGGGAGGCCGCACTTCCTCTGGGCAATGGACGTCTCGGCGTCATGGTGTCCGGCGGAATCGAAAACGAGACTCTGCAGCTCAATGAAGCGACCCTCTGGGCAGGCGGTCCCGAACCCACCGCTGACCGCGAGGACGCTTATACCTACCTGCCGAAGATCAGAGAGCTGATCCGCTCCGGAAACTACACCGAGGCTGAGCAGATGATCGTCGACCATTTCTCCAATAACGGCGGTGCCGATCTTTATAAGCATGCCACCTATACCACCCTCGGTGATATTAAAATTACCCAGAAGCATGCAGGTGAGGCGGAGGACTATACCCGCTCTCTGTCCCTTGAAACCGCCTGTGCAGAGGTAAACTATACCGTCTGCGGCGTGCGTTTCAACCGTGAGACCTTCGTTTCCGCCCCGGCACAGGTCATCGTGTCCCATTATTCCGCCGACAAGCCCGGCGCACTCTCGATGAATATCACCCTTGCCCGCCCGTTCTGCGAAACCATCTGCGAGGGAAATGACCTCGTCATGACCGGCACCGCAGGGGGCGAGGAAGACGGCCCCATGAAGGTCTGCGCCCGTCTGCGCGTCATCACCCGAGGCGGTATAACGACGGCAAATGCGGACGGCTCCATGAACGTTGAACATGCGGATGAGCTCGTCATGCTCCTTGCCGCAGGAACCGACTATATTCCCGATCCCGACAGAAACTATAAGAGAGAAGCTCCCGATCTTCTGGTGCGTTTCACCCTCGACGCACTCTGTCCGGAGGGCGGTGCGTTTGACTATGAAGCATTGAAGGCTGCCCACATCGCCGACTACCGTTCCTATTTTGACCGCGTGTCCCTGCACCTCGGCGCAGGACGCGATGATCTTCCCACCGTCGAGCGTCTGCTCCGCTTTGAAAAGGAGCCTGACGACCTCGGTCTTGTGGAGCTTTACTATCAGTTCGGACGGTATCTGCTCATTTCTTCCTCCCGCCCCGACAATATGCTTCCCGCCAACCTGCAGGGCATCTGGAATAAGGATATGCACCCGGCATGGGAGGCAGACTTCCACACCAACATCAATCTGCAGATGAACTACTGGCCCGCAGGCAACGCCGACCTTATTGAGTGTATGGATCCTTTTGCACGTTATGTGGAGACCCTTGCCAAGTGCGGCACACGCAGCGCAAAGGCTTACTGGAATGCAGATGGATGGACGGTCAACTATGCCTCCAACGCTTTCCATTGGACTGCACCCGGCTGGGGCATGCCCTTCGGTTTGTTCCACTATGCAGGCGCATGGCTTTCAGCACAGCTCTTTGAATACTATGCCTATACACAGGATGAAAAGGTGTTGGAGCGTATCTATCCCGTCATCCGCGAAAACTGCATCTTCAATATGGAGACGCTCATCCGCGATGAGGACGGGTATCTTGTGACCAGTCCCTCCGCATCCCCCGAAAACAATTATGCCACCCCGGACGGCAGACGCGGCTGGGTCTGTGAGGGCTGCACCATGGATATCGAGATGCTGTGGGAATGTTTTACCGCATTTCTGGAGCTGGGACGTATCCGCGGCTATGAAAAGGATGCACAGTTCCTCGATCGGGTCCGTGAGACCCGCGATAATCTCCGTCCCCTGCGCATCGGCGCGGCAGGACAGCTGCAGGAGTGGAGCGGCGACTGGGATATGACCGCACCGGAGCTGAACCACCGCCATGTCTCACACCTCTTCGGCCTCCATCCCGGCACAATGATCTCCCCCGATACCCAGCCGGAGCTTGCCGAGGCGGCAAGAACCACCCTTGCTTATCGTGGTGATGAGGGTACCGGCTGGTCCCTTGGCTGGAAGATCAATTTCCGTGCCCGTCTTCTGGACGGCGATCACGCCTTTGAGCACATCAAGCGCATCCTGCGCTTCGCAGGCGGTACCGAGGGTACCTTCAATATGGTCAACGGCGGCGGAACTTATGCCAACCTCTTTGACGCCCATCCTCCGTTCCAGATTGACGGCAACTTCGGCGCCTGTGCAGGCATCGGAGAACTGCTTCTGCAGAGCCACAGACGGCTGGAGGACGGCACCTTTGTGCTCAGTCTCCTGCCCGCCCTGCCGAAGGCGTTTGCGGACGGCTCCGTCACGGGTCTCGGCGCCCGCGGTGCATATACCGTTGATATGACATGGAAGGACTGCAAGCTCTGTGAGGCAGTTATCCATGCAAAGAAGTCCCATCCCTGTGCCCTTGCCGGAACCTTTACCGTCACCGATGCGGAAGGAAAGGCAGTTCCCGCATCGTACAAGGACGGCCTGACCGTATTTGATGCAGCCGCCGGCGGCGCTTATACCGTCTGTGCCTGATCGGATCCAAGGAGTGTCACAGCTTTGAAAAAAAGAATGATCGCGCTGTTCAGCGCGATAGGATATTTTGCATTGTTCTTCATCCTGCAGATCGTGTTCTCTTTCCTCATCAGCGCGGGATACGGTGCTGCCGCGCTCATCCGGGCATTGCTGGAAGGGGTCAGCGGAGACACCTATATCGAGCTTTATATGGGAGGCATGGACAATCTCATTGCGATCGTCGGCATCACATCGGGTGCCGCGGTGATGCTGGTGGTCCTGCTCATGTTCCGTGTGCGGCATAAGTATCTGACCGTCGAGACCGCATGGAATTCCGTTCCCTTGATTTCGCTGCTGTCGCCGTTCCTCGTGGGCTTCGGTCTGTCCGCAATGAGCTCGCTGCTGCTCGGTTTTGCCGAGGAAGCCATTCCCGGCTTTGCAGAGGAACTGGAAAGCTATTCTGAGAACATGGCGTATCTGGAGGGCGGTAATGCCATCCTTACCTTTCTTGCCACCGTCATCGCCGCTCCCTTCGCAGAGGAACTGATCTTCCGCGGTCTCATCTATACCCGTCTGCGCAGAGGATGGTTCCACGGAACAGCTATCATCCTCACCGGACTTTTCTTCGGCATTGCCCACGGAAACCTCGTTCAGATGCTCTATACCATCCCCCTCGGTATGCTGATGTGCGTCTTCTATGACCGCTTCCGCTCCCTCTGGGGCTGTATCGCGCTCCACATGGGCTTCAATCTGGCGGGCTTTGCCATGTCCTATCTCCCCTTCGGAAGCTACGTCTATTTCGGCGTCTCCGTTGTCATGACCATAGTCGGCTTCGTCCTGTTCGGATTCCATGAGACGGAGATCGATGACGATACGTGGTTCGCGACCATCCGTCTGAATGATCCACGGCCGCAGTCACCCGGTCCCGCGGTCATCGGCGAAAGCGTCGCGGACGATGCTGCCGCCGTCCTCTCGACCGCTTCCATTTTCCCGGAACCGCCCGCAGCTCCGGACCCCTCGGATCTTTTTGCCGCCCCGACGGCTCCAGAACCTGCAGATCCCACGGATCCCACGGAATCCACGGATTCCACGGATTCCACGGACCCCACGGATCCCACGGATTCCACGGACGACACGGACCTCACGCCGCCCACAGAAACTCCATAAAAAACAAGGAGCAGATGCCCAAAATCCGCATCTGCTCCGATTTTTATCCGAAATTTTCATAGGTTCTGATGAGCATTTCCGCCACATCCCGCTGTTTCATGCAGAGGTCCATGGCGTTCTTCTCAATGTACCGGTGCGCCTGTTCCTCGGTCAGCTGCATGTGCCGGATGAGCAGCAGCTTCGCCCGTGCGATCACGCGGCGGTTTGCCTCTTTTTCCTGCCCGGCTGCGCCGTCTGATGATACCGTATCCGTCCTCCTGTCCTCCTCGGAGGCTGCCAGCAGCAGCGCTGTTGATCGGATCAGGCTCCGCGCCGCGGGCTTTTTCAGAATCACGATCCGCTCATAACTCCGCAGAGCCGCCTGGGTTTTCTCGGAATCCTCCGCTGGAGAGAGCAGCAGAATCCCGCAGAACCGTCTGTCGGATGCCAGCTCCATGGAAAGGGAGACGCCGGATTCGTCCGGCAGCGGCATATTGATGACCGCAAGAACCGGCTGCGCCGAAGGGAACTCCGCCCGCCGTACCGCTTCCGCCGTCCCGACGGAGGCCATCACGGAAAACTCCGTCTCCGGCAGAAATCCCGCAAGAGCCGCCCGTCCCCGTTCCCCTGCCGCCGCGATGAGGACCGGAACGGATTCCGAACAATTCTGCATCATGCCGGATGCCCCCCTTTCAAAAAAATACTGTATCCAGTATATCATGGAACTGTTCTGCCGTCAAGGGCAGAGGACAGTTTTCCTTTTTGTCGTTTCCGGCACATCCTGTGCCGGAAACGACATACCTTTCCTCCACTTCCTGCGCTATCCTGCAAAATTATACGCTTTTCATCCGTAAAGCGTGTAAATATGAAAGAAATATGAAGGAAACTTGCAAAAAAAGTGAATGGAATTTTCGTAAAGCCCTTGACAAATCCCTCAAGATGTATTATAATATCGCCAATAAAAAAATATATGAAAGAAGGTAACTTCCATGAAGAACCAGTATATGCTTGACGTCCTTGAGACCGTCAAGAAGAGAAATCCCGGCGAGCCCGAATTCATTCAGGCCGTCACCGAAGTCTTCGAGACCATCGAACCCGTCATCGAAGCCCGCCCCGACCTCGTCGCTGCAGGTGTCCTTGACAGAATCGTTGAGCCCGAGCGCCAGATCATTTTCCGTGTTCCGTGGGTTGACGACAGCGGCAAGGTCCGTGTAAACCGCGGCTATCGTATCCAGTTCAACTCTGCGATCGGTCCGTACAAGGGCGGTATCCGTCTGCATCCCTCTGTTTACATGGGTATCATCAAGTTCCTTGGCTTCGAGCAGATCTTCAAGAACTCCCTGACCACTCTCCCCATGGGCGGTGCAAAGGGCGGCTCCGACTTCGACCCCAAGGGCAAGTCCGATGCAGAAGTCATGCGTTTCTGCCAGTCCTTCATGACTGAGCTCTATCGTCACATCGGTGCTGACTGCGACGTTCCCGCAGGTGATATCGGTACCGGCGGACGTGAGATCGGCTTCATGTTCGGTCAGTACAAGCGCCTCCAGAACGAGTTCACCGGCGTCCTCACCGGTAAGGGTATTCCTTACGGCGGTTCTCTCGCAAGAACTCAGGCTACCGGCTACGGTCTCTGCTACTTCACCGACGAAATGCTGAAGGCTAACGGCAAGTCCTTCCAGGGCCAGACCGTTGTTATCTCCGGTTCCGGCAACGTTGCTATCTACGCTTGCGAGAAGGCAACTGAACTCGGCGCAAAGGTTGTTGCAGTTTCCGACTCCAACGGCTACATCTACGATGCTAACGGCATCAATCTTGATGTTGTCAAGCAGATCAAAGAGGTTGAGCGCGGAAGAATCAAGGAATACGCAGAGCGCGTTCCCGGCTCCGTCTACACCGAAGGCTGCAAGGGCATCTGGACCATCCCCTGCGACATCGCTCTCCCCTGCGCTACCCAGAATGAGATCGACGGCGAATCCGCTGCAATCCTCGTCAAGAATGGCTGCTATGCAGTTGCTGAAGGTGCAAACATGCCCTCCACTCCCGATGCAATCAACACCTATCTCGCAAACGGCGTCCTCTACGGCCCGGCAAAGGCTGCAAACGCAGGCGGTGTTGCTACCTCCGGTCTGGAAATGTCTCAGAACTCTCAGCGTCTGTCCTGGACGTTTGAAGAGGTCGACGAGAAGCTTCATAACATTATGAAGAACATCTTCGCTGCATGCGATTCCGCTGCAAAGACCTACGGCATGGAAGGCAACTACATGGCTGGTGCTAACATTGCAGGCTTCTTAAAGGTTGCTGAAGCAATGAAGGCTCAGGGCTGCGTATAATTTGTAAATAGTTTTTTGGGGACGGGGCTGTCGCATTAAGGCAGCCCCCAAAAAGAAAAGCGGCAGCTTATTACCGAAAGGTATTGAGCTGCCGCCTGCTTTGTTGTATAATTGAATCACCACAAACAAATAAACAAGAAAGCAAGGATATTATACAACAATGAGAAACAGAAATCAAGTGGTTTTACCGATAGATTTGAAAATTTGTATACCGGAGGATGATCCGGTACTGCTGTTGGACGAAATCTGCCGTAAGTTAGATTACACAAAACTGTATGAAACGTATCTGCGTACATGGCGAAAAGTCAATCCGGAAACGCTGTTTGAATTGCTGGTATTCGGCTATATGAACCGGAAATATTCAGCGAGACAAATAGAGGAAGCATGCCGGACAGATATACGGTTTATGTGGATTCTCGGAGGAGAACCGGTACCGGATCACAGTACAATAGCAAGATTTCAGAACGAGAAACTCACCGATGTCATCGAGGATCTGTTTTATCAACTGGTCGGACAACTATGTGACGTCGGGGAGGTCAGGTTCAAGAATCTGTTTGTCGACGGCACGAAAATAGAAGCAAACGCGAACAAATACACGTTTGTCTGGAAAAAGGCCGTCGAAAAGAACAATGCCAGACTGGATGCCAAAATAGAAAACGTATGTACCGTTCTGCGGGAAAGATACGGTTTCTGTGCGGAAACCACTCCGGAAGAACTGTATGAATCCATGCTGCGGCAGGCACAGTGGCTGCAGGTACAGTTTCAAAGCGGAAAAGGACATCGCAAGACACAGCTGCAGAAAGATATAGAAACGCTGAAAGAATATTTCGACAAGAAAGAGGAATACCGTCGGCATCTGCGTATATGCGGCAGGAGAAGCAGCTATTCCAAAACCGATACGGATGCGACCTTCATGCGCATGAAGGAAGATCACATGAAAAACGGACAGCTGAAACCGGGATATAACATACAGATCGGCGTGGAAAGCGAATACATCATCGGGGTTGGAGCGTTTGCCGACCGGACAGATGTACAGACACTGATCCCGTTCCTGAACCGGATCAGAAGTCACAGCGGAAGAATTATGGAGCAGGTGATCGCGGATGCGGGATATGAAAGCAGGGAAAACTACCTGTATCTGAAAGAAAACAAACAGAAGAGCTTCATCAAACCACAGAATTACGAGGTCAGCAAAACAAGGAAATATAAAACAAACCCGTACAGTTTGGAAAATATGACTTACGACAGGGACAGCGACAGCTATCTTTGTGCGAACGGAGACCGATTACATTATGCATACAGCAAAACGGAACATACGGCAGCTGGATACGAAGTCGAAACAAGATATTATCGGAATGAAAGCTGTGAAGGCTGTCAGCACTTCGGCAAATGCCATAAATCGAAAAGAGGCTTCCGCGAAATCAAGGTAACGCCTGGATTCGTGGAAAACCGGAAGGAATCGCTTGCCAATATCATCAGCGACGAAGGTGTGCTTTTACGTATGAACCGTTCCATACAGGTGGAGGGGGTATTCGGCGTATTGAAGCAGGATTACAATTTCAGACGGTTTCTGACGCGCGGAAAAGCGCATATTGAAACACAGTTTTTTCTGTTGGCGTTTGCCTTCAATGTGAAAAAGTGGAAAAACAGGCAAATTGCCAGACGTTTCGGACTGGATTTGTTCCCTTTACAGGCTTTACAGGCTGTTTAACCGATCTTTATCCAAACCTAATACCACTGAAAA
>JAKSPR010000260.1 GCA_024404655.1 Clostridia bacterium
GGCGGGGGTGTGGTTTGCAGCAGGCTTGTTTCGTGCAATATGGTAGCCGCCTGCACCGCCGGTCGGGCGGGGAGGTTGTGTCTTGGTACGGTTTCCGGCAGAAGATGCGCCGCGTGTCCCCTGACGGTAGATGCCGCCGGGAGCATCCGAGCGCCGGGTTTCCCGCGGAACATCATAGATGGAACGGCCGTCGCGGCGTTTCAATGCCCGCTTCTCGGCCCGTTCTCTTGTACGGAATGCCGCGTACATATCATATTGCGAAGGGTCAAAACGGTCGGAGAAGTCCTGTCGGTTTCTGTCCGGTTCTCTGTTCATGGGTATGCGGCCTTCCTTTCGTCAGATTTTGGTCTTTGGGTTCAGATGCGTTCTGCGATGCGCAGCTTTGCGGAGTGGCTGCGGTTGTTTTCGGCAAGCTCGGCCTCTGTTGCCGTCAGCGGCTTGCGGGTGATGATCTCGATCTCCGGCTTTTTGCCGCAGACGCAGACAGGGAACTGGGGCGGGCAGGTACAGCCCTTTGCCAGCGCCTGATAGGTCTGCTTGACGATGCGGTCTTCCAGCGAATGGAAGGTGATGACGCACAGCCGTCCGCCGGGGGCAAGGACGGATGAGAGGGAGCGCACCGTCGGCTCAATGATGGCAAGCTCGGAATTTACCTCAATGCGGATGGCCTGAAAGGTCCGCTTGGCGGGGTGTCCGCCGTCCTGCCGGTTCTTTGCTGGAATGGAGGATTTGATGATGTCCACCAGCTCAAAGGTGGTCTCCACGGGTTTGTTCTCCCGGAACTTTATGATGTTTGACGCAATGCGGGGGGCAAAGCGTTCTTCGGCGTAGTCAAATAGAATCTTTTTCAGCGCTTCCTCGGAGTAGGTGTTCACCACATCATAGGCGGAGAACGCGGCATCCGGGTTCATACGCATGTCCAGCGGCGCATCGTGCTGATAGGAAAATCCCCGCTCCGGCGTATCCAGCTGATAGGAGGAAACACCGAGGTCGATGAGCGCACCGTTGACAAAGTCAACGCCGTTTCTGTCAAGGATTTCCCGGATGTTTGAAAAATTGTCATGCTCAAAGATGATGCGGCCGGCGTAGGGCTCCAGCCGTCTGGAGGCTGCACGGATGGCGTTTGAATCCTGGTCGATGCAGATGAGCTTTCCGCCTGCGGTCAGCCGTTTGGCAATCTGCTCCGAATGACCGCCGCCGCCGAGGGTACAGTCCACATAAATGCCCGCGGGGTCGATATGAAGCCCCTCAATGCATTCGTTCAGCATGACGGGGTAATGGGAAAAGACGGGTGCGGTCTCTGTCATTTGAATTAGCTCCTTCGGTCCGATCAGACGGATTTGTCTTTGGGGATAATACCCCATGATACTTTATCCTTGTTATTATACCGCAATCCCATGGATTTTTCAAGAGGAAAAAGGGATCCCGGCATACTTTTTCGGAAAAGTTTACAAATAATTATATTATTGTCCCGGATGATGGGTTTTTCATACTTGACAGAAGCCGTCTTTCTGCGTTATAATGTAATCAAAGTTTTTTCGAAAAGAGGAACAGAACATGGTTGAAGGCAACAAGATTTACATGGGTCTTGCGGACGACGAAGCGCGTTCCAGGGTATATATGCAGCTCGGTCAGAGCAACCGCCACGGTCTGATTGCAGGCGCAAGCGGTACCGGCAAAACCATCACGATGAAGGTCATGGCGGAGTCTTTCTCTGCGGCAGGCGTTCCGGTTTTCCTGTGCGACGTCAAGGGGGACGTCTCCGGTATCTGCGAGCCCGGTGCGGACAACGCCGGTATGCAGAAGCGCATCGACAAATTCGGCATCCGCGATACTTTCCAGTTCCGCGGCTATCCCACGGTTTTCTATGATATTTACGGCCGCGGCGGTCATCCCGTCCGCACCACCGTTTCCGATGCGGGTCCCGCGCTCCTTGCACGTATGATGGGACTTACCGATGTGCAGGAAGGCGTTCTCAATACTGTCTTCCGCATCGCAGATGACAAGGGCTTGAAGATTCTTGATCTCAAGGATCTGCGTGCAGTCATCAATTTCGTCAGCGAACACAGAAATGACTACACCATCTCCTACGGCAATATGGCTCCCCAGTCCCTCGGCGCTATCACAAGAGCCCTGATTCCGCTGGAAGAGCAGGGCGGCAATACCTTCTTCGGTGAGCCCGCTCTTGATATCCTCGACTGGATCCGCACCGCCCCCGACGGACGCGGCTATATCAACGTCCTTCATTGCGTGGAGACCATCCGCTATCCGAAGCTCTACGCCATGTTCCTTCTGTGGATGATGGCAGAGCTGTTTGAAGTCCTTCCCGAGGTCGGTGACCCGGATAAGCCCCGGCTGGTGTTCTTCTTTGACGAAGCACACATGCTGTTCCGCGATATGCCCAAGGCTCTGACCGATAAGATCGAGCAGACCGTCAAGCTCATCCGCTCCAAGGGTGTCGGCATCTATTTCGTCACCCAGTCTCCCTCCGATATCCCGGACAGCGTCCTTGCGCAGCTTTCCAACCGCGTCCAGCATGCGCTCCGCGCCTATACTCCCGCCGAGCAGAAGGCCGTCCGTGCAGCGGCGCAGTCCTTCCGTGCAAATCCGGCGTTCAAGACCGAGGACGTCATTATGAGCCTTGGAACCGGCGAAGCGCTTACCTCCTTCCTTGACGAAAAGGGCATTCCCACGATTGTCCAGAAAACCTCGATCATCTGCCCCGAAAGCCTCATGGCTCCCGCGCCCGAGGCGACCAAGCAGACCTGCATGAATTCCTCCCCTGTTTTCGGCAAATACGATACCGCCGTCGACAACGAAAGCGCGTATGAAGTTCTCGAAAAGCAGTCCCAGGAGGACGCTGAACGCAAAGCACTGGAAGCCGAGCGCAAAGCACTGGAGGAAGAGCGCGCCAAGTTTGAAAAAGAAAAGGAAGAAGCTGCAAAGAAGGCCGAAAAAGAAGCCGAAAAGCAGCGAGCAGCCGAAGAAAAGGCAAAGGAAAAGAAAAAGGCCGAGGCCCAGAAAAAGAAGGACCGCCGCAACGCCAAGATCGAGTCCCAGCTGATCTCCGCCGGAGGCTCCATCCTGAAACGCGGACTGCTGGGAATCCTCAAATTCAAATAAGAAAAATACGGATTTTTCCCGGAAAACCTCCGATTCTTCAAACTTTATTCATAACTATAGGCTATACTATAAAAGATAACACGGTATTTTACCCACAGAAAGGAAACAATACAAATGGCAGCATTAAAGAAGCTCAAGAATTTTGCAGGCGTTGAAGGCCCTGTCCTGACCATCGTCATGGACGGTGTCGGTCTGGCTCCGGCCAACGCAGGCAACGCAGTCTATCACGCATACACCCCCACCCTTGACATGCTCATGGCAAAGTATCCGATGCTGAAGCTCCGCGCACACGGCACCGCAGTCGGTCTGCCCTCCGATGATGATATGGGCAACTCCGAGGTCGGTCATAACGCGCTTGGCTCCGGTCAGGTCTTCTCCCAGGGTGCAAAGCTGGTTTCCGAATCCATCGAGACCGGCAAGATGTTCGTCTCCGACACCTGGAAGACCCTCACCGACAATGTCAAGGCAAACGGTTCCACCCTCCACTTCCTCGGTCTGTTCTCCGACGGTAACGTCCACTCCCACATCGACCATCTGAAGGCCATGATCACCGAGGCAAAGAAGTGCGGCATCGCAAAGGTCCGCGTTCATATCCTCCTCGACGGCCGTGACGTCGGTGAGACTTCTGCTCTTGACTATGTTGAGCCTTTTGAAGCATTCATCGCTGATCTGCGTGACGACAGCTTTGATATCGCCATCGCTTCCGGCGGCGGACGCATGAAGATCACCATGGACCGCTACGAAGCAAACTGGGCTATGGTCGAAGCAGGCTGGCATGTCCATGTCCTCGGCGAGGGCAGACAGTTCGCTTCTGCCAAGGAAGCCATTGAGACCTACCGTGCAGAGACCAAGGTCATCGACCAGGATCTCCCGCCCTTCGTCATTGCCAAGGACGGCAAGCCCGTCGGCACCGTCGAAGACGGCGACTCCGTCATCTTCTTCAACTTCCGCGGCGACCGTGCGATTGAAATTTCCAAGGCATTCGACGACGCAGAGTTCACCAAGTTCGACCGCGTCCGTTATCCCAAGGTCCAGTACGCCGGCATGCTCGAATACGACGGCGACCTCCACATCCCCGGCAAGTACCTTGTCAACCCGCCGGAAATCACCAACACCATGGGTGAGTATCTTGCTGACACCGGTGTCGGTCAGCTGGCAATTTCCGAGACCCAGAAGTACGGTCATGTCACCTATTTCTGGAACGGCAACCGCTCCGGCAAGGTGGACGAGAGCCTGGAAGTCTACGAGGAAGTTCCCTCCGATGTCATCCCCTTCGAGCAGGCTCCTGCCATGAAGTCCAAGGAGATCACCGAGCTGATGGT
>JAKSPR010000261.1 GCA_024404655.1 Clostridia bacterium
GATAGCAAGACCTGCCACCGCAGACAGTGCATCGTCCTCGAAAATCAGATCGACGCCGTCATAGCGGAAAAGCTTGGTATACTGACGGACAAGGGAGTTCTTCGGTTCCTTGACGATGCGGATGAGGGCTTCTCTGTCAAGGTCATCAAGGGAAACGATGACGGGCAGACGGCCCACAAGCTCGGGGATCAGACCGTACTTGACAATATCATGGGCTTCCACGTTATGGTAGATACCGGACTGGGTCTTTTCTGCCTTGGTCTTGATCTCACCCTGGAAGCCGATGGTCTTCTGACCTTCGCGCTGACTGATGATATCCGCAAGGCCGTCAAAAGCACCGCCGCAGATGAACAGGATGTTCTCGGTATTGATCTGGATAAATTCCTGATTCGGGTGCTTTCTGCCGCCGTTCGGGGGAACATTGGAGACCGTACCTTCGAGAATTTTCAAGAGTGCCTGCTGCACGCCTTCACCGGAAACGTCTCTGGTGATGGAGCGGTTTTCGCCGAGGCGGGAGATCTTGTCGATCTCATCAATATAGATGATGCCGCGCTCTGCCTTTTCCACATCGAAATCCGCCGCCTGAATAAGGCGCAGGAGGATGTTTTCCACGTCTTCACCGACATAGCCGGCTTCGGTCAGTGTGGTAGCATCGGCGATGGCAAAGGGGACCTTCATGGTCTTGGCAAGGGTCTGGGCAAGATAGGTCTTACCGACACCAGTGGGACCCAGCAGGAGTACGTTGCTCTTCTGAATTTCAACACCGTCGTCGCTGTCCTTACCGGCCTTGTTCTTCTTGGAATAGATGCGCTTATAGTGGTTATAGACCGCAACGGAAAGAGCGATCTTTGCGGCGTCCTGTCCGATGACATATTCATCGAGGGTCGCCTTGATCTCTGCGGGCTTGGGAAGCTCGGTCAGGTCGAGAGCTTCTTCCTCTGCCTCCTGTTCAAACTGGGTCTCGATGATCTGATTGCATGCGTCAATGCAGCGCTCACAGATATAGACACCGTTGGGGCCGGGAATCAGAAGCTCAACGTTATCCTCGGGACGACCGCAGAAGGAACACCGGCGGACGCGCTTGGTTGTATCAGCCATGTTGCCCTCCGTTATACACGCTTGGAATAGACGGCGTCAATGAGGCCGTATTCTTTTGCCTGTTCAGCGGTCAAGAAGTTATCACGGTCGGTATCGCGCTCGATGACCTCAAGGGGTTTGCCGGTATTGGCTGCGAGGATCTCATTGAGACGCTTCTTGGTACGGAGGATGTGATCGGCGTGGATCTTGATATCGGACGCCTGACCCTGCATACCGCCGAGGGGCTGGTGAATCATGATCTCGCTGGAGGGGAGCGCAATACGCTTGCCCTTGGCGCCGGAGGACAGAAGGAATGCTCCCATGCTTGCAGCCATACCGATACAGATGGTGGAAACATCACACTTGATGAAGTTCATCGTATCATAGATAGCCATACCTGCGCTGACAGAGCCGCCGGGGCTGTTGATATACAGGCTGATATCCTTATCGGGGTCCTGTGCTTCCAAAAACAGCATCTGTGCGACGACCAGGGATGCGGTCTGATCATTGACCTCATCTGCGAGGAAAATGATACGGTCGTTGAGCAGTCTTGAATAAATATCATAAGAGCGCTCGCCGTGGCTGGTCTGTTCCACTACCATTGGGATTACTGCCATTTGAAATTACCTTCCTTTCAGAATGATGGGGAGTTTTGGAAAAAATACGGACGGCAGCAAAAGCGCCGTCCGCATCGGTTGTCGGAAATTTGGGCTTTATAATTCCGGTGAAACGGGAATTATTCAGCGTCCTTTGCTTCTTCGGGAGCCTTCTCCGTGATGACAGCGTTTGCCTTGATCAGATCAACAGCCTTCTTCACGGTGATGTCCTTTGCAACGGATTCAGCGTCAACGTACTTCTTGACGTCGTCTGCTTCCATGCCGTAAGCCTTTGCAAGCTCTGCGTAATCGTTTTCGATTTCTTCCTCGGTAGCGGTGAGTGCTTCGAGTTCAACGATCTTTTCCAGAGCCAGTCTGACCTTGACCTGACGCTCTGCCATCGGCTTGAACTGCTCGCGCATACCGTCGAGATCGAGGCCGGTGTACTTGAAGTAGGTCTGGAGATCCATGCCCTGCTGACGCAGTCTCATGTCGAAATCTCTGACCTGGTTCTCAACTTCGGTGTCGATCATAGCGGCGGGAATGTCAGCTTCCATCTTCTCGATGAGAGCGGCGATCAGCTGCTCTTCAACAGCGTTGTCAGCGACCTTTGCGTTCTTCTCTTCCATTTTAGCCTTGAGATCAGCGCGATATTCATCAAGGGTATCAAATTCGGAAACATCCTTGACAAATTCGTCATCCAGCTCGGGGAGCTCGATGTTCTTGATCTCATGGAGCTTGCATGCGAAGACAGCAGCCTTGCCCTTGAGTTCTTCTGCATGGTAGTCTTCCGGGAAGGTGACGTTGACGTTGAATTCCTCGCCAACGGTCTTGCCGACGACCTGCTCTTCAAAGCCGGGGATGAAGGAGCCGGAGCCCAGCTTCAGGTTGTACTTTTCAGCCTTGCCGCCGTCGAATGCAACGCCGTCAACGGAACCGTCAAAGTCAAAGACAACGGTATCGCCCATCTCGGCTGCACGGTCGGAAACGGTGATTTCACGGGAGTTTCTCTCTCTCAGCTTCTGAATTTCTGCATCGAGATCAGCTTCGGTGACAGGAGCAACGACCTTATCGGCTGCGATGCCCTTGTAATCGGTGACGGTGACTTCGGGCTTGACATAGACCTTTGCGGTCATAATAACGCCTTCGTCATTCATTTCCTTAACGTCGAATTCGGGAGCGGAAACGACGTCCAGCTTTGCCTCATCGAGAACAGCGCTGTAAGCGTTGGGGAGCAGGCTGTTCAGTGCTTCTTCATAGAAAACACCGGTGCCGTACAGCTTCTCGACGAATGCGCGGGGTGCCTTGCCCTTACGGAAGCCGGGAACCTGCATCTTGCCGATGTTCTTCTTGTATGCGGCGTTGCAGGCCTTTTCAAAATCAGCCTTCGGGATGGTGAACTCCATAACCCGGACGTTCTTCTCGGGTGCAGTAACATTGGTTAAGCTCATGCTTATGTCCTCCAGATTTCTGTCATTATAGTTCTTAAAAATATATCGTCCTTAAAAGACAATTTTCATTTAATTATACCTTGATTTTCCCGATTTGTCAAGGTCTTTCACGTTTTTTCCGATGGGAAAGAAAAAGTTTTCAATCCCGTCACATTTTTATCTGCGTACGTCGATGAGAAGGGGGCGGAAATTTAAGAAATCCGCGGCGATCAGACGAAATTCGATGTCCATGTACTTCCGCATGGCGGGAACATCGTAGCTGCCGTGGATATGCCCGAAATAACAGCGTTCAATGCCGAAACGGTAAAGCTCCAGTATGATCTCGTCGCAGATATAGCCCTTGAAGTACGGCGGGAAATGTAAGAAAACCAGCATTTCAAGGTCACGGCCTTCCGTTTCCAGAACCTCGTCGTGAATCTTCTTTCCGGCTTCAAGGCTGGTGTGCAGACGTCCCACCTCACGGGCAACGATCTTTGCGGTGTCCACCTCGTTCTGGGTGATGACCTTCTTGTCCTCGGTATACCAGCCGCGGGAGCCGCAGAGAATGAAATCCTCGCAGCGGATGGCGTTGTTGTGAAGATAGGAAAAATGCGTCAGCTTGTTTTCCGCGTTGAATGCCGTCATTTTGGTGACGGTATCCCACCAGTAATCGTGATTGCCTTTGAGCAGGATCTTATTTCCGGGCAGGTCGTCAATGAAGCGGAAATCGGCCAGTGATTCCTCCAGATTGATGCCCCAGGAGAGGTCTCCGGGGATGACGACGGTGTCCTCCGGGCGGACACATTCCAGCCAGTTTTTCCTGATTTTTTCCGGATGGTCTGTCCACCGGCTGCCGAAAATATGCATCGGCTTGTTGACGGCAAGGGACAGATGGGTATCTGCCATCACATAAACTGCCATTTCGGAATGTTCCTCCCCTCTTTTTGAAAAATGAAAATTTTGCTCTCCGCCTGCCGTATGAAACGGTGCGCTCATGCGCATACTGTCGTTGAACCGCATCCGGAAAAGACGCGGCACAACACAGAAAGGCGGAATATGAACATGGCTCTCTTTGGTTCTACTGAATACGGCTCCGATACCGGAAAGCGTACGGACGGAAAGCACATCCGCGGCATCTCCTGCGATGTCCGCAACTGCGTCTATCACGACGGCGATAACTACTGTACCGCAGAGAAAATCGCAGTCGGCCCCAGCTATGCGACCTCCTGCACGGACACGGTCTGTGCGACCTTCAAGCAGAGAAGTCTCTGATCTGCTTTCGGGTTCTCCCACTGCCGAAGGACTGCCGCAGATATGCTTTGCGGCAGTCCTTTCGGTTT
>JAKSPR010000262.1 GCA_024404655.1 Clostridia bacterium
TAGCCGTAAATCCTGTCGTGGTACCGACCTACGGCTACGCTAATATTGTACCAAAGTATAGCACAGAACAAAAAGAATGTCAAATTTGAGGGGCAAATTGAAACGAACCAAATCCCCGCCGTCCTGCGACAGCGGGGATTTGATCTGTTGTGCGGTTCATTGAAAATGATCCCGGTCCGAACTGTTTCTTCGCATAGGTGCACTTAGGAGAAAAAACTGTGATTGACAGATGCACCGGTGTTTTGGAGAAACGCGGCTTCATACAGTCTCTTCTTTCAGTTTCTCCAGCATCGACCCAAAACTGATAATATCATGCAGCCAGACACCGTCTTTCTGCTCACCGCCGAGCAGTTCGACCTCTGTTGTTCCTTCACGATAAAATGCGCGCATCGGTGCGGGATTCAGAATCAGAACTTCATGGATCTCTTTTTCAATGGGATCATGGCGGCGTTCCAGCGTGGGAAGGGCAATCGCATTTTCCGGATAATCAGCAGTCATTGTGACGATCCCGCTGCGATTCAGCGGTGCGGTATTCCGGGGATGAAACAGGGACCAGCCCGGAGCCAGCGGTGTGATTGCAAGCAGGGCGCCGCCGTGGGTATGAGACACAAGATAGACATTGCGCCCCAGAAAATGCAGAACGTGTTTTTTCTGCAAAGTCGTCAGAAAACGTACTTTGATATACTGTGTGTCGTTTTCCAGAATGACGGAAGGAATATCGGACGGATACAGAATCGAAGAATACACAGTGCGGTTCGACAGCATCTGAGATCCGTATTGTTTGGCATACCGACGGATGGCTTTTATCGCGCGGCGGCGCTTGGAGAATGCCGAGCATAGAATACAAAGCCGGACAGCCAGTATGATCCCTATGACAATCGAGGCTGCCTGCAAAACGAAAAGACCCCATGCCCACAGAAGCAGGCCGAATATGATCGCGCAGACGACACAGAGAATCCCCCGCCGCAGAAGCGTTTCCCGACGTATATCATCCGGGATTTTATCCTGATTATGTACGTCTCCAAGCAGCACGGCAAGTTCTTCAATATCACCGAGGTCTTCACATGCCGAACGGAATGCGTCTTCCTCTTTGATGCCGTTGAGCATGGAATGCAGCATCGCATCGCGGATATGATTTTCGTATTCGAGGGCGACAGAAGCTCTTTCGGATCTGGATCGGATGTCTTTTGTCAATCGGGAAGTGATCCTTTTGATTTCATGATCCAAGTCGAAATCGTGGGCGTCATTTCTGTTATCTGCCGCCATATCACATACCCTCGCTGATGACACGGTTGACCGCGCCTGTGAAGACCTGCCATTCTTCTCGCCGCGCATTCAGCTGTAAATTTCCCGCGGCTGTGATACGATAATATTTACGTTCGCGTCCCGTTTCGCTTTGTGCGTCATACGATTCCAGCAGACCCTCCGCTACCATAGCGTGCAGAATCGGGTACAATGTGCCTTCTTTCATGCTGAACACATTCTCCGAACGGCGGTTGATTTCTCCGATCATTTGGTAGCCATACATTTCCTGCTTTGAAAGCACGCTGAGAATTAAAAGTGCGGTGCTTCCTTTGGTTAATTCCTTGTTGATTCGCATTTCTGATTCCTCCAGTGTTTTAATTAAGATGTATCGGAATACTATACATAGTATATCTATGTATATGCGATTTGTCAAGAGGTTTTGAAAAAAATCTGAAAATTTGGATCCTTTTCCATGTGAAATCATCGTCTGCCGGACGGGAACCTGTCTTCCGACAATACTGATAAAGAATGTTCTTTCAATTTTGTCCTCTCCCTCCCGACAGATTTTCTCGTCTTCTCCTTTACAGCCGGGGAAAAATATGTTATAATGGCAATGACAGAACCTGAGACGCAAATTCAGGTTTCTTTTTGAAAAAGGAGGATATCCCCATGGCTTTTTTTGAAGTCAAATTCTTCTCCGATGTGCTTGGTATGTGCATGTCGATGAACGTGGTGGCCCCGCAGAAGACCCGCGGCAACATCGGCGTATCTGAGGGCTCATTCGGAGAGCACTATCCCACCCTGTACCTGCTTCATGGTATGTCAGATGACCACACGACCTGGATGCGCCGCACCTCCATTGAGCGCTATGCGGAGGAGCACGGCATTGCTGTTGTCATGCCGACCACCTATCTCGGATGGTATACCGATATGGCTTTCGGCTTTGCTTACCGCACCTTCATTGGTGAGGAACTGCCGAAGATCTGCCGCAGCTTCTTCCCCGGCATGTCGGATAAGCGGGAGGACAATTATATTTCCGGCAACTCCATGGGCGGCTATGGTACCCTTGCTCTTGCCCTGACCTATCCCGAGACGTTCTCTGTTGCCGCCCCCCTGTCCGCGGCCTTTGATCCCAAGCACCTCCACGACCGGGATAAAACTTACTTTACCGATATCTTCGGTCCCCTTGACGAGTTCGACGGCTCGAAGAACGACCTTTACTCCCTTGCCGTCAAGGTGAAGGAAAGCGGAAAACCGCTGCCCAACATCTTCCAGTGGTGCGGTGAAAAGGATTTCCTCATTGAGGACAACCGCAGAATGCAGGCGCATTTAAGAAACCTCGGCTACAATATCACCTACAGCGAAACCGACGGCAATCACTCCTGGGGCTACTGGGATCGTGAGATTCAGAATGTGCTCCGCTATATTGATAATTACCGCAGAGGGAGGGTCTGATCATGGCACTGGTACATTCACACTTCTTTTCCAATACGCTCGGACGCGGGGGTTCCTGTGAGGTCATTCTCCCCCAGAAATCCACCGGTCTGATCGGCATGGACTCTGCAGAACAGGAAAAGACCCCGGTTCTGTGGCTGCTTCACGGCATGTCCGATGACGAAACGATCTGGCAGAGACGTACCTCTATTGAGCGTTATGTAGCGCCTCTCGGCATCGCGGTCGTCATGCCCTCTGTCGAGCGTTCCTGCTACGGCAATCTTGCCCACGGCGGACGGTTCTATGATTATGTGGCAAAGGAGCTGCCCGCAGTCATGCACGGCTTCTTCGGCTTCTCCACGGCAAGAGAGGACAACTATATCTGCGGTCTTTCCATGGGCGGCGCAGGTGCAATGAAGATCGGCCTTGCAAACCCGGATCAGTATTCCGTCATCGGCTGTCTCTCCGCCGGCATCTTCAATCATCCCAATCCCGCCGAAACCAAGAGCCTCGACCCCGTCAAGCAGCGTTTTGACTATATTCGCTTCGACGGCCTAAACCTCGACGGTACGGAAGAGGACGTTATGGAGAACGCAAAGAAGATCCTCGCCGAAGGCAAACCCATTCCGCGTATTTACCACTCTACCGGCTCCGAGGACTTCTTACAGAACGCTGCGCACATGACCCGCGATTTCTTCCTCGGCATGGAGGGCAACCCCTTTGACTACGTCTACGAAGAAGACCCCGGCGCCCACACATGGGAATACTGGGATGAGCACATTCAGAGATTCCTTGCCTATATCGGGAAATAACTTCAATATATAAAGAACAAAAATCGGGATGCAGTTTTTCGCTGCATCCCGGTTTAGGTTCTTTCTGTTTTATTTTCTGTTTGCTTCGATTTTTGCGCACAGGGTTCTGCCGAGCTGTGCCATGAAGGTCGTGGCTGCAGGCAGGGCATCGCGTCCGAAGCGCGCTAAGAAATTGTCCGCTTCAAAAGTGAAATCGCCCTGATAGTTGATTTCGCCGAGAGCCTTTGTGATGGCGTCCCAGTTCATGGAACAGCCGAAGGCGTAGGGAATGGTGTGGCTGTCCTCACGGTAGTTATTGTCATGCACATGGAGCGCGCCGAGGCGGTTTCCGAGAATACGGATCGCGGCATCGGGTTCCTCACCGACCAGTCCGCAGTGACCGAGGTCGAGGCAGACGGTGAACGCATCGGAGTTCAGCGCGTCAAAGTAACGGGCAAGGTCCACAGCGAAAGAGCAGACGTTGGGGGTGATATAGTTCCGGCGGCGGTCATGACCCCACATGTTTTCCAAAGCTACCTTGACGCCGTATTCCTTTGCAATGGGTTCGAGGGAGCGGTAGTAGTTCAGATTGAATTCCATCTGACGCTTTTCTGCCTCTGCGGCATCTTCTCCGGGAACCTGGAAGCCCTGGGTATAGGCAATGGGATGAACAACGATGGCTTTCGCACCGAGGATGCCCGCCATTTTGACAGAACGGATGATACGGTCGGGCATCTTGGCGTTATAAGCGTCGTCGCCGTACCGCCAGCACGGGAAGGGTGCGTGAGCCTGATTGAAGCGGATGCCCGCAGCCTCTGCGGTCTTGCGGAGGGCTGCCGCATGAGCCTCCACGTCGCCCGTTACAAGGGGATGCTGGTCGCTTGATAAATAGAACATGGAATAGTCGATGGCGTCGTAGCCTGCGTCTGCAAGAATCTTCACGCCTT
>JAKSPR010000263.1 GCA_024404655.1 Clostridia bacterium
TGCGCCGTCCGCCGAGATCCGGACCGCCTCATCCGCCGCGATCTCCGCGCCGTGTTCGCGCGGCAGCGCGCATCCCTCGCCGTCACAGGAAAGCGCGCCCGCATTGTCGGGGGAAAAAAATAATACTGCATTTCTGCTGCTTTTTGGCAGTCCCTGGGGCAGGAACTCTTTTCACGGGTTTCTGCCCTTTTTGCATCCGGAAGAAGGCGGACAGGAGCCATGGCTTGCAAAAAACATATTTATCACACAAATTAAGGCAAAATTAACAAATAAAAACGGAACATTTCTCTGCAATAACATCGAAAAAGACGAATTGTCCTATTGATAAATATTACGGTATCGTATATAATAAAGATATACCGAGGAATGACGGTGATTATTTCAGCAGAACTATCATGCGGCATGTTCCGAGGGCGGTGGATGATGCGGAAGTCCGTTCAGCCCCGTAAAATCAAATTGCTGCGAAAAGTCGGCATAAACTTCCAGCAGCCGAAAGGAAAGGTACAAAATTATGAACAGCTTCAACACCAAGCAAATCAGAAATGTCGCACTTGTCGGACACAGCTCTGCAGGAAAGACCTCTCTTGCGGAAGCTATGTTGTATCTGACGAAGGCAACGGATCGTCTCGGATCGACCGCAAACGGAAATACCGTCTGCGACTATGATCCCGAAGAAATCAAACGCGGTCTTTCCATTTCCGCGTCTGTCGCTCCCGTGATCTGGAAGGACTGCAAGATCAACTTAATCGACGTACCCGGTTACCCCGATTTTATCGGTGAAGTACATCAGGCAATGCGCGCCGCCGATGCTGCGATGATCGTTGTGGACGGAAAGGCCGGGATTGAGGTCGGCACGGAGCTGGCATGGCAGCAGGCAGAGGACGCCGGGATTCCGAAATGCTTCTATATCAACAAGTTCGATGACGGAGAGGCGCGGTTCCGCCGTGTCTTTACGCAGATCCGTGAGCGGTTCGGCGTCAGCGTCTGTCCGATTCTGATTCCCATGATCGAAGGCGACAAGGTTATCGGTTTTCTGAACCTCATCAATATGCGCTCCGTGATCTACGATAAGAACGGAACGCCCGAAGAATATCCGATTCCGGAGGAGTTCAGGGCTGTTGCGGATGAATACCGCGATATGCTCCTTGAAGCCATTGCACAGACCTCCGATGCGCTTATGGAAAAATATTTTGCCGGGGAAGAGATTTCCTATGACGAGGCGGTGCTTGCCGTGCATGAGGGCATTATCGTCGGCTCCATTATCCCTGTGTACTGCGGCTCTGCTGCAAAGTTCTGGGGCATCCGGATGCTGATGGATCAGATAGCGGATTCCTTCCCAAGACCGACAGCCAAAAAAGAGGAGCGCATTCTGGTCGGAGATCTGGAAGATACCACACCCATTGACCCTGCCGGAGAAACCTCGGTTTTCATCTACAAGACGATTTCCGACCCTTATGTGGGCAAGATGTCCTTCTTCAAGGTCATGAACGGTGCGCTTGACAACACGATGACCCTCCGCAATGTGCGTACGGGGCAAGCGGAGAAGCTTTCTCATCTCTATGTGATGACCGGAAAACGGCAGACGGAGGTATCATCTCTCTGCTGCGGTGATATCGGTATGATTCCGAAGCTCTCCTTGGCGGATACCAACGACACACTTACAGCGGCCGCAGAGGATATTGTCTATGCGCCGATCGTCTATCCGCCGTCCTTCCTGTCCCGTGCCATTGTGCCGAAGACGAAGGGGGACGAAGATAAGATTTCCGGTGGTATTGCAAAGCTTCTGGAAGAAGATAAGACGCTCTCCTATGAAAATAACGCTGAGACCAACGAAATGATTCTCTCCGGACAGGGCGATATTCATCTGGATGTGGCGGTTGCCCGTCTGAAAGCACGGTACGGAACGACAATCGAGCTGTCCATGCCGAAGATTCCATACCGGGAGACGATCCGAAAGACGGTGCAGGCAGAAGGCAAGCACAAAAAGCAGTCCGGCGGTTCCGGTCAGTACGGGCATGTGAAAATGACGTTCTCCCACAGTGATGAACCGGGGCTGACCTTTACGACCTCTGTTGTCGGCGGCACGGTGCCGAAGAACTTCTTCCCGGCGGTGGAGAAGGGAATCGAGGAAGCCATGGAAAAGGGCGTTCTTGCCGGATTACCCGTAGTCAATCTGAAAGCAGACCTGTTTGACGGCTCCTATCATCCCGTGGATTCCAACGAAATTTCCTTCAAGCTGGCGGCAAAACTGGCTTTCCGGGAAGGACTGGTCAAAGGCGATCCAGTGCTTCTGGAGCCGGTCGGCAAGCTGTGCGTATGGGTTCCGGATGCGCTGATCGGTGATATCATCGGCGGTATCTCCCGTGCCCGCGGAACGGTGCTCGGCATGACGCCCACCGGGCACGACGGCGAGCAGATGGTGGAAGCGGAGGTCCCGCTTGCCGAAATGCAGGATTATCCCATTACCCTCCGTGCCATGTCCCGCGGCCGCGGACGTTTTACCTTTGCGGTGGAGCGCTACGAGGAAGTTCCCGCAGAAATCGCACAGAAGGTGATTGCGGAAAACAAAGCAGAATAAATAACATTACAAAAGGCAGCCGCATTGCGGCTGCCTTTCGATATCAAGGTGGGTTATTTCATTTCATCGGACATGATGGAAGTGTCCTTTGTCTGTGCGTTGATTTCTTCCTCGGTGAGTTCACGGGGCTTCTCCTGCGCAGGTGCGGATGTTTCTGCTGCGGCTGCGGCGGGCGTCTCTTTCTTCTTTACTCCGTTCTGAAGGATGCACCAGAAGTTTCCGGCAAGACAGATGGAGCTGTAGAGACCGGCAAGGATACCGACGATCAGGGGAAGAATGAATTCCTTGATGGAGGTGACGCCGAGGATGTAGATCATCACGATGGTGAGCAGGGTGGTGATCGTGGTATTGATGGAGCGCATGAGCGTCTGGTTGATACTCAGGTTGACGTTATACTCAAAAGACGCTTTCTGGTTGAGCTTCAGATTCTCGCGGACACGGTCGAAGACGATGATCGTTGCGTTGATGGAATAACCGAGGATCGTCAAGAGCGCTGCAATGACGTTGGAGTTCATCGGCAGCTGCAGAAGCGAATAGGCGGTAAGCATCATGAACAGGTCATGGGTCAGACACAGGATCGCTGCGATACCGGATTTGAAGCTGAACCGGAAAGTGATATAGCACAGCATGAGGACAACAGCCAGGGAGACGGAAATCAGACCCGCGCGGCGGAAGTCAGCGGAGACGGATGCGCCGATGGAGGTGACGTTCAGTCGGTCTGCGTCGGTCAGGTTATAGCGGTCCTTGAGGGCGTGGAAGACCTCGTCACGGAGCTCGGTGTCGATCTCAGTACACTTGATGAGGACATCTTCGTTGCCTTCACCGGTACGCTGGACGGCGGAAACCTTCTTGTTGATCACGCCTTCCGTGATGCTTGTGATCTCGGCAAGAGCTTCGGTATTCAGCTGGGAACCGATATGGATCTGCATGGAAGTACCGCCGATAAAGTCCGTACCCCAGGCAAAGCCGCGGATGAACATGGAGAGAAGTCCTACCACCACGAGGACTGCGGGGATGATGAAAATGATCTTCTTGTTCTGGACGAAGGGGATCTTTAAGGTGGTCAAGGGATTTACGCGCTTCTGTTTCATTTACCGAGCGCCTCCTTTCTCATTTCCATATCGTGCTTGTTCATGCCCCACTTCTTCGGGTTGGTGATATGCATACCGACGAGGCAGGCAAGCAGACAGCGGGTAACGACAAGGGCGGAGAACATGGAGGTCAGGACGCCGATGAGCAGGGTCTGGGCAAAGCCGACGATGGCACCGGTACCGAAGACCATCAGGACGGCAACGGCGATCAGGGTGGTGACGTTGGAGTCGATGACGGAGGAAAGCGCATTATGGAAGCCTGCATGGAAAGCGGCGTTGGTGCTCTTGCCGACGCGGAGTTCTTCCTTGATACGCTCAAAGATGATGACGTTTGCGTCAACGGCCATACCGACGGACAGGATGATACCTGCAATACCCGGCAGGGAAAGGTTGACCTTGGTGATGACGATGATGACGCCCACAAGGCCGATATAGCCCAGCAGAGCGATGGCGGACATGAGACCCGGCAGAGCATACATGACGGACATGAAGATCATGACGAGGAAGATGCCGATGCCGCCGGCGATGATGGAAGTTTCCAGTGCCTTCTCACCGAGGGTGGGGCCGATGGATTCCAGATGGACTTCCTTCAAAGCGAAGGGAAGCTGACCTGCGGTGATGACGCTGCCCAGCCATTCGGCGCGCTCCTTGTCGAAGTTGCCGGTGATGACGCAGCTGGAAGTGCGGAGTTCCTCATGGACGAAGGGAGCGGAGAGGGTCTCGCCGTCGAGCACGATGGCGATGT
>JAKSPR010000264.1 GCA_024404655.1 Clostridia bacterium
GAAGGACAACTTCGTGACCGGCAACGCAGAGCGCTTCGGTGATCATGCCGGAATAGGCCGGATCTTTGACGTCGACCGGAATGACCATCATGGAACGGGCATCACGGGAGGTGGTATAATACTCCTTCTGGGCTTCATCGCGTTTGGGGACAGGTATGATGCCGAAATCCTCGGACATGGAGCGCAGTGACTTTGCTCCGTAGAGGGTATCGAAGAAGTACAGCGCGCGGTTTTCCGCAAAGACGGTGCGTGCTTTCTCCTCGCCCTCCGGTGTTTCCTCGTTCATAAAGAGGAAGTCCGGATTCTTGTGCAGAAGATCATCAATCTTATCGAAGAGAGCGACAACATCCTCATTGTAGTTATCAAGTACCAGACGTCCGTCGCTGCCGGGTGTCGCATATTTCATGCCAAAGGCATTGTGAAGGTTCTCAAAGGCCAGTGTATCCCAGGAGATGCCGCCGTAGATATCGCCCGGATCTCTGACAGAGTCACCGTTGACATCGCGGTAGACGCCTTTGAGGGAGGCGGCAAAATTATCGTAGGTCCATGTTCCGTCCTTTACCATCTTGTAAGGATCCACATCATACTGTCCGGCAAGGGTCTTTGAGAAGAACATAACCTGCATCTGGTCCCAGAGGTTGGTTGCAATATCGCCTGCCGCACCGTAGTATTTTCCGTTGACCGTCATGGTATTCCGCACCAGCGACGACCACCAGGATTCGTCAAGGCGCAGGTTCGGAATATCATTCAGATTATAGAGGATTCCGCTCATGGCAACCGGTCCCACGAGGATCGCATAGCAGTCAATCAGGTCATAAGCACCGTCTCCGGCAAGCACGGACGCAGAAACCGTCTTCTGCCACTGTGCAATCTCCGTCCAGCTGCAGCTGATCGGAATTGCATTGATTTTGATGTTATACCGTTCCTCGACCAGACGGTTTCTTCGGTAAATGACGTCGTTATAGGCGTCTCCGTTTTCCCGGTCGGTATAAAATTCATCGACGATGGTATCACGTACAAGCAGATTGAACGCTGCTCCGCCGTAATCCTCTGCGGCGAGGCCATGCCAGATGTCTTTGACTTCCTCTGCTTCCGATACCGGTGCTTCGGTTTCCTGTTTTGTGCTGTCCTTAGGGGTTTCAGTGGTCGGTTTTTCGCTTCCGCAGGAAATAAGTGCTGAGCCTGCTGCGAGAATGGATAAAAGTCCTGCTGCGATTCTTTGCAGTTTCATAATTCATTTCCTCCCTGTCTATGATTTTATTTAAGTGCGCCGTTTATGGTGACTGCCGCAACGGAATGCGGCGGGATGCTGTATGTGATGGCCTTATTTGCTGTTTTCCCTGTCAGCTCAGTTTCTGCGAAGTTGGTATAAGGCCGGATTTCTTCGGACGAGAAGAGTTCGGCACGCTTTACAGAGCACTCATGCAGGGTCAGTTCCGCTGTCTGATCGTAAGAGCTGTTGATAAAGGTGAGGGTCGTAATCCCATCCTTTTCCGTTGCCAGAAGATTCTTTGTACTCTTTATAATGCGTCCGCCGCAGTGACGGCTCATCAGCGCATACATCTTTCCGGCTGCGGTCAGTTCCACCCCTTCGGGGCGTACCACCATAAGCCCCTCATTGACAGCTTCAAACTGGCAGGCAACAGCGATGCCGCACGCAGCGGCCTCTCCGATGATCAGATGCAGCATTCTTGCATAGAAAATACCGTCATAGACGGAGGACGGACGGTACCATGCGTACCAGACGTTCCATTCATCAAAGGAGGTATTCACGCCATAGGATTTGTCATGCACCTGGATCAGATGGTCCCGGCAGGCTTCCAGTTCTCCGAGCTTTCGTTCATATTCAGTCTTGAGATCATCGGTGCCGTAATCCGGGAAATTGGTGTACTGATGGAACGAGACAAGGCGGACAATATCGGAGATGGGTTTCAGGCTATGATCTGCCCATTCGTCATTGGGATACGGACCGGAGACGCAGAGGGTGAGATCCGGCGACACAGCGAGCATGGCGCGGGCGTTCTGCTCGGCTGTGATGGAATAGCCGTAGGGGGAGTTGTCGCCCTCCATGTGGCCATATCCTGCCTCATTGCCGAGGGTCCAGAAGTTGACACCGTAGGGTTCCGGATGTCCGGCAGCGGCGCGTTTCGCACCCCATTCGGTTTCCGGGGAGCCGTTGCAGTATTCGACCCACGCGGCGTTTTCTTTCGGGGTATTCCAGGCGATGTTGATGGTGATATACGGTTCCGCGCCGATCTCACGGCAGAGCGCGATGAAATCATCGGTGCTGATCTCACTCTGGTCGTAACCCATGGTATGCGGCTGGGTCTCCAGTCTCATAAAGGATTCCGAGGGACAGCGCTCATCGACCGGCAGAAGACCGTCAAACCAACAGTATTCTCCCGCAAAATTGCCGCCGGGCCAGCGAAGGATACGCACACCGCAGGTTTTCAAAGCTGCCACAACATCTTTTCTCATGCCGTGGAAGTTGTCCTCCGGAAGAAGAGAGACTGCGCCGATCTGAATCCATCCCTCTTCTTCAAAGGTGATACGGAGATCGGCATCAGGATCGGTTTCATTCGGGATCAGACGTACTTCATAGCGCTTCCATGTGTCACCTTCGGCAAGTAAGCTCTGCTGCGCATAGATTTTCCTGCCGTAACGGTCCGTCAGGCTCATTCTGATGAGAATTGGTTTTTTTACGGTGAGGACAACAGCGGCAAGATATGGGGTATTTTCAGATACGGCAAGACCGTGCTGACCGATACCGGATTCTGCGCCTTCGGTGAAATTCTGGACACGCTGGGCGTAGGTTTCCAGCTGTCGGCGCATGTGATAGTATTTTTCCGCGTGATGGGTATAAGCGGCGTCCTGCATTGTCAGGTAAGTCTCATCTCCGATCGGGAACCACTCCATGGCGTTGCCTCTGGTACAGCCGGGTTTGCCGGAAAATTTCCGGTTCCGCAGCATCTGGGCTGAGATTCCCTGAAAGACGGAAGACCTTGTGTGTTCGAGATTGGAACCGAACAGAAGCGGAGAGACCGCGGTATTGGTGGGCGGTGCGAAGGTAAAGGAACCGTCCGTTTCCGGTACGGATGCCTTTTCGGCTTCGGATATGGAACGTGCGCTGCTGATGACAACATCCGTGCTTTCGCCGGACAGCAGCTCCATAATGCTGACGCGCAGGGTCCGGGCAAGCTCGGTCAGAATGGCAATATCCGGGCAGCAGAGACCACGTTCCCATTTGGAGACCGCCTTGCTGGAGACACCAAGGACTGTGCCAAGTTCGTTCTGTGTCATACCGAGTTCTTTGCGGCGGGTCGCAATAAAGGAACCGACTTTTTCAATATTCATTGTAATCCTCCGATCTTTGAGATAATTGCAGTCTTGTTTACTGTTTTCATTGTAACGCAGAATGATGAAAAAAGCAATCGACCTGCGGTCGATTTTTCGATAAAAGTCAACCGGAAAACCATAAGCGGCTTTCCGGTTGGTTCGCTTTTCAATTTTTGACGGTCATAAGCCCTGCTTTGTCAAGAGCGAAGACGATGACTGGGATCAGCAAAATATGGAGTATGATACCCGGCAGAGCCGTTGTCACAGCTCCTGCGATGAACATCGTGGGGGTAAACGCAGTTCCTTCCGCCGAGAGCAGGAGGAATTCTGCCGCACCCCAGACGAGGCGTCCGCCGATCATAGCTCCGATCAGGGCAAGGTAGACAGCCCACGGCTTTTTCGGCAGCAGCTTATGGAAAAGTCCTGCAAGAGCACCGTAGGCAGCGAGCTCAAACATCATGGCGACAGCGGTGGGATAGAGCTTCGGCATGCCGAACAGAAATGAGCGCAGAATCGGGGCTGTCAGCCCGACCGCGGCTCCCCACGGAGCACCGCATACAAATCCGCACAGCAGAACGGGGATGTGCATGGGACACAGCATCGAGCCGATCTGCGGAATCTGTCCTGTGATGAACGGGAGCACCAAGGCGATGGCGAGATAGATGGCTGAAAAGGTCAGTCTGCGCAGGCGTATTCTTTGGGTCTTTTTACTCATGGCTGCTCCTTAATGGGTGTTGTAGTAATAGATTCCGTCGGCGGCTGTGCCGGAGGATTCTGTCAGAAGTTCGGCGGCTGCCTCATTTGCGTCGGTATCTTCAAAAAGATCAGGGTACATGACCTTTGCCATGCATACGGCAGCGGCGGTCTGTCCGGCCTCGGAGCGGAACAGGTCCTCAGAGAGGAGGACGACTTTTCCGGTTTTCACGGCATCCATAGCGGAATACCCTTCCCTTTGAAGAAGTTCCGCAAGGGTTTCCTTTGCCTGTGCGTCGGAGATCACGCCGCGGCCGAGAACGGCTGCGGGAACGATCTTCACAA
>JAKSPR010000265.1 GCA_024404655.1 Clostridia bacterium
GAGCGGGCGGCACAGGAGTAGATACCGTTTTCATAGTCGATCTCCGTCGGCACAAAGTGTCCCAGGCGGCGGAGCTCACGGAAGGCGAGCAGCGCATAGTAGCCGGGGAGCGGTTCCAGCGTACCCATGTCGAAAAGGCCGTCCATGATGCAGGGAGACGCATCGTAGTACATCAGCATATCAAGGTCTTCTGTCTGTCCGACGCACATTGCGCCTGCGATGAAGGCCGCGCCCTTCTGGTTCCGCTCAGTGCGCAGGGAATAGCTCCATGTATCCCCAAGCCACCCGCGGATATAGTTCCACTCATTGAGAATGGTCTCCGCCTCTCCGTAGCCGCACTCCGCAAGCAGACTGTTTGCACGGCGGATGCTGCTGCGCAGATCAGACAGATGCGCACCGTACCAGTGATAGGAGATGAAGTCGATGGGCGTTTTGTTTGCCTTCTGGTACATAAGGAAATTTTTCAGATAATCACCGTTCCAGACGGTGCAGACGGCAGGACCGCCGATTTTCAGAGCGGGGAAGCAGGATTTCAGATGCTTTGCGGCGGTCATGAACAGCTCGCAGAACTGCTCGTCGGTGCCCTGCCAGCAGGGATTCGTGCCGTCGGCATTGCGGCAGTCCGGTTCGTTCCAGATCTCCCAGTAGGTGATGTTCCAGTCAAAGCCGTTGGCCCAGCCCTCATTGAAGTGGCGGATGATATGCTCGCAGATCCGGGCCCATTTTGCAAAATCCTTCGGCGGATACGTGCCGTTTTTTTCCTCGTGCTCGATGTTGCAGCCCAGACGGTAGAAGGGCTCCGTGCCCGCCCGTCTCATGCTGTCAAGATAACGGTCGGTGGAGGTAAACTTATAGGACGCGGGATCGTTCTCGTCAGCGTCGAAATCGCGGAAGATACGGTGAACGTCGATGGAGAATTCCCAGCCGTATTCGGGATAGAAGGAGGAATCGTGGGTACGTGCATAGGGGATCTCCAGCGCCTTGTAGGTGTTGAAGTTGCCGATCACGCCGCGTACCTCGGAACCCGTGGGGCCGTTGTTGACGCAGTTCATCGGCTTGATCACGCCGGATTCTTTGGCAAGGTCAACGCATACTTCAAAATCGGTTTTCATAGTTTACCCATTCCTTTCTGGCTCTTTCTTTTGTTTCAATGAAGCTCCGACAGGAGCATTTTCTTTTTATCTTTTGCCGCGATGGGGAGATACTTGCTTTCGTCGCCTGCCATGATAAATGCGTCGGGTGTACCGGGGTTCATGACCGGATAGATGGACCAGACAGCGGTGTCGTCCTTGGGCAGGGAAAGGGAGATGACGGTCTTCCGCGTGATGGGCTGCCATGTCTTTGAAAAATATTCATAGGCCATGAAATCACCGTCGGGGAGATCGGGGATCGCGCCGAAATCAACGGTATCGGTGACGCTGTGGTCGGAGACATTGAAGGCGGCAAGACCGAAGCAGTCTCCGCTGCGGTTCCGGATCTTCAAGAGCTTGTCTTCTTTCGGGCAGTCGGTATAAACACAGTCGAGGGTCGGTACAGCGGGACCGTCGCAGCGCATGATCATTCCGTCTTCGGTGATCAGCGGCATGATGGTTTCGCGTCTGGAGCGTCCCACCTCGTCGCTGACATAGACAGGAGAGCCGGAGATGGCGCGGAGCACGCCGGACTGCACGGCGGATTCATGATCGGACCACCACATATCGTAGTCACAGTGATACATCTGACCGTGCCATACGGCGTTGTAGGCGTTCTGGATCAGATGCTTGATGAAGCCGCGCTCACGCTTGGGGAAGAAGTCGTCGGAGTTTCTGTTGACGGCGGAACGGGGGCGGGAGAGGACGTTTTCCATATCCATGCCCATGCAGTTGATGACGATACCGCCGAAATGTTTGTCAATGGAGCGCTCCAGTGCACTATGGCTGATGCGGCAGCCCTCGACCGTGGGGAGGACACCGAGAATATGACCGGAGTGGGAGGACTGGCTGTCGACTTTCAGAAAATCCACGCCGCAGTCGGCAAGATAGCCGTGCCATGTATCCCAGAAACGGAAGGCATGCTCTTCGTCCGGGCCGGGCAGACAGAAGCCGCCGGGGGTGGTGATCAGGTTGGCTTTCTGCTCTTCGTAGAGCTTGCTGCCGGGAAGAACGCCCTCCCAGAAGCCGCTGAACGTGTGCCAGACACCCACATAGCGGACGCCGTAATCTTCTTTCAGACGGCGGATGGTTCCGCGCAGACCTTCGGGGAATTTTTCCCGGTTTTCTTCAAAGTCGGTCAGCATCATATTGCCGTCGTTGGAAAGCCAGCCGTTATCCAGCATGACCCAGCGGACGGGAATGTTCTTTTCTTTGAACTCATCCATTTTCTCATAGAGCTTTTCGCTCGTGATGTTCTTATAGAAGCAGTCCCATGTGCAGAAGCCGAAGCCCTCGAAAATCTCCGGGAATTTCCGCTCGGTGCGCAGGGGGACACGGACAGCGCCGCAGGCGCGGGCGTTTTCGTAGTTTTCTCTGACGGCGGTAAAGGGATCGTCTGCCTCCGTAACGGCAAGGAACGCGCCGGAAAGTCTCTGCAGAGCCGATGTATCGCTGGTGAGACTTACAGTGTCCCCTTCGATCTCACAGCGGAAATTGTCGCCGCAGAGGGGAAGAATGTGATAATGCTTTCCCCCATGGAGGATCAGAAGTCCCTGCGTTTTTGCCGGGATCTCCGCAAAGGTGTTTCCATGGGACGGCAGCATCCACCACGGGTTGTCATGATAGTTGCATACAAGAGCCTCCGGCTGCATATCGCCAAGGGTCAGAGAGACTGCCTTTTCCGGCAGGAAAGCGGAGGACGTCCCCCATCCGCGGACAATGGGAGCGTCGATGGAGAACATGACCGTGCCGCCGCTATTTTTTACATCAATGCCGGCAGATGCGCTGTTCTGTGTTTCATATACCATGCGGACACCGTCGCCCTTTTCTTCCTCCGTGTAAGCAGAAAGCGTATTCACAACATCGTGAACCCGGCGGAAGGTCAGGACCATGCCGGACAGCAGGTGATTTTTTATGGTTTCAGATAAAGTTGTCATAGAGGCTTATCCTTTCTTGGATGCTTATTATGATAAAAATATTGTATCATAAACATGCGGAAAAGTCTATAGAATGAAAATATTTTGTTTCTGCTCAAGACCTCCATAAATATCCCACAATTCAGTATAAATGAGAAGAGGAAGCTCGCGAAGCGTGCGAAGCATGCAAGGGCGACCGCAAAGCCCTTGCCGGTCACCCATCTGCAGCCGGTGAAAGCATAAAATCAGCCGAGGGCAGAGACACAGCCGATATATAATATGTCGGTACTTTCTTGTTGACACACCCCCGCCCGATATGTTATAATTGTTATCAGAGCACAGTCCACGGCGGCTGTCGTCACAAAACAGAAAAACAGAAAAGAAGGAAAGGAATCAATCACATGTCTATCTTTACCAAGACGTTACCACTCAACACGGGAGCGGAAATTCCGGTTCTCGGCTTCGGTACCTGGCAGATCAAGGCGGATATTGCGGCACGCTGCGTTTCCGACGCTCTGGAGGTCGGCTACCGCCACATTGATACGGCTGCTGCTTACGGCAATGAAAAAGGTGTCGGCGAGGGTATCCGTGCAAGCGGTCTTGCCCGCAGCGATGTTTTCGTCACAACCAAGGTCTTTGCGGAATATAAGACAGCGGAGCTTGCAAAGCGCTGCATCGAATCCTCTCTTGCAAATCTGGACCTCGGTTATGTGGACCTTCTGCTCATCCATGCGGCAAAGCCGTGGGAGGAACTGCACGACCCGAAGGCAAAGTCCTATTTTGAAGAAAATCTGGAAGTCTGGCGCGTGATGGAGGGTTATGTGAAGTCCGGAGACGTGAAGGCCATCGGTGTATCGAACTTCAAGATCCCGGATCTTAAAAACATCATCGACCATGCAGAAATTCAGCCCGCCGCAAACCAGATCTCCGTCTTCATCGGCAAGAACGAAGCGGAAATGCGGAAGTTCTGCGGCGAGCGCGGCATCATCGTGGAAGCATATTCTCCCAACATCACAGGTCATCTGAAGGATATCGGCGCGGCTGTTAAGATGGCAGAAAAGTACGGCGTTTCCGTACCCCAGCTTGGCATCAAGTATGATCTGCAGATCGGCACAGTGCCGCTGCCCAAGACCACCCATAAGGAATTCATGATCGAAAACTCCAGTCTGGACTTTGTCATCAGCGATGAGGATATGGCAGTTCTGGATAAGGTCATTTTCTGATATTCCGTATCCCACCCCAAAGGAAGGTTCCAAAGGGAAGTTCTTTTGCAAACCTG
>JAKSPR010000266.1 GCA_024404655.1 Clostridia bacterium
TATGTGTGGTACGGTCATAAAGTGCATCATTGATCTGCTCGCCGTCCTGTGTATGCGAAAGCAGATCGGAAGCGGACCATGCACCGCCGTAAATGCGTCCGTAGAAGGTCAGTGTCTCACCGCCGAAGTCGCGGTCAGGGAGATCTGCTGCAATGCGGGGCACTTCGGTCACAGAATCTGTGACTGCTGCATTCTGTTTATTATTGGTTTCTGCTACAGGTTTTTTCGAATCTCCGCAGGAAGCGAAAACGGAAGTCAAAAGAACTGCTGCAAGAAACAGCGCAACATTTCTGTGTTTCAATAGTCATTACCTCACTATAATCATCATATTTATGATGATATTATAGCATAAATACCTGCGGCGGTATATACACGTGCAGGACAGAATTTTCATTTGCTGACCGGTCTGTATAGTTTGATGTATTGCCCCGGGGTCATGCTGAACTTTTCCTTGAAACTGCGGATAAAATACGCCTCAGTCATTTCGCATTCGGTACTGATAGTCTGAACTGTTTTCGATGTATTGCATAGCAGATATTCCGCCAGTCGCAGCTTTGTCTGCAACATCATTCTTCCAAAGGACAGGCCATACTGCTCGTTCAGAATCCGATTGACCTGACGCGGACTGACGCTCAGCTTTTCAGCAAGATCTTCAATAGAAAAATGGTCCCGTATTCCACGATAAAATCGGTTGAAGAAATCGTCAACAATATTGCGGGTATTATAGTATTCTTGTTTGGTCATCACAGTACCGACCGGATCAGGAAGGCAATATCTGAAAACCCGGATTAGAATCAGAGTAAGCATACCTCTGCAGTAGTCCCCATAACCGGGGGCTGTCTGTTCCATTTCTGAAGAAATCGCTCTGAGCATCCCAAACAGCCCCTGATCATCATGGGACATATAATAACGGGATTTCCCAAGCGAACACAGAACTGGACTGCCTGTATCCGGCATTTCGATTCCGATGCAGTACCCGGAGCAGTCATCAAGAAGCGTTTCCTCATGAAAAACATGATCTCCAAGCAAGATCCAATCATTGGCTCCCAACAGAAGCTTCTCATGAAAATCGATTTTGAACTCAATATGTCCGCTGGTAATGTAGTGTAGTTCATAATAGGAATGGAGATGGTTCTCAGTGTTCTGTTTGTGTACCCGGTAATTGAGATTGTTAATTGTCAGATGCATGTCCATGATTTCCAACTCCATAGCTTTCGGATAGGTAAACCTTCGCATAATCATCCTCCTCACGTCGTTATAGAAAATACGCCATTTATCATTTTATATTATACTGCATTTTTTCCAAGACAACAACCATTTCTTGTTATTATTCGAGGAATTTTCTGCTTTTGATGTTGATATGCCATTATTACTGTCATTTGGTTATCCTTGAAATAGATCAGCCCCATCTTCTATGAAAAACAGAAGCCGATTGTATTGCTCAGCTTCTGTTCACAATATGGAATTTGATTATTAGTCTGATGGATTAGTTTTCGATTGCGGAAAATGCTTCCCACAGGGTATCCAACTTATCCTGTGCCTTGCTTTCATACTTTGCGTAGTTGGAAGCGAAGTCGGTACTCTTGGAGGTGAGTGGCGTAGAGAATGCCTTGCTCAGCGGCATATCATAGCAGTAGTTGCCGTAAGCAATGGGGAATACGCAGGAGACATTGCCGCGGATGATATCCAGCATCTGGGCAGAATCATCGTCGCGGGAATACTTGACCTTCAGTGCGGTTTCATAGTATGCCGGCATGACGTACTTGTAGGTCTCGCGGGAGAGCACTTCGAGCACGGCACTCATGGTATCCAGCTTGCCGCAGGTGATCGGGATAACACCGACGTTTGCGGTATCGTGGGAAGAGGTGATATAGTTCTTCTGGCTTTCATCCATCTTCGGATAAGGCAGGACGCCGATATCTGCGGTCATATCACGGAACAGCTCCAGAGAGGAAACACGCTGATAACCGCCGAACAGGACACGGCCGGAAGTGAAGGCTGCGGTATTGACGGGAACATCGCCGAAGTTGCATGCGCAGTCAGCATAGAAGATCTTGTTCAGACGTTCCAGAAGCTCCACGGAACGCTCATTGTTCATGGCGAAGGAGGGGGCACCGTCGGACGCATAGGAGAGGAACGTGATATCGGAGGAAATGACCCACGGGATCATGGAACCCCAGGTTCCGATATAACCGAAGCCGAACTGGTCGTCTGCATCAGCCTGACCGTTACCGTTTAAGTCGTTGTAAGCGTCTGCTGCATATGCCATGAAGACATCCTGTGTCCATGTGCCAGCGCGGACGTGGTCGTAAAGCTCTGAGGGAGACTCAAAGAGGCTTGCGAACATATCCTTGTTGAAGTACAGTGCATGGGCGGAGCGGAGGATATCCATGTAATAGTCGCCTGCCATGATGTAGTTGCGGTTTGCAGTGTGGAAGGACAGGTCATCCATGTAATCGGTATACCACCACGGCTGGGAGAAATCGAAATACTTACCGTCGCGAACGTTTAAGAAGTAACCTTCCACGGACATGGAAGACAGCGGGTACAGATCATGAATGACCAAATCATATGCATCATCACCTGCGGAGATGACACGCTTGAGCGGAGATGAAACGTCAGTATAGTTGTATGTGTTCTCGGAGAACTCGAACTTGATATTCAAAAGGTCTTCAACATAAATATTGCGCTTGTAGACTGCGTCACGGACGATATCGCCGGTTTCGCCGTCCTCATGGCGGATGGTGTAAATGGAAGAGCCCCAGCCGTCATAGTCGTTTGCGGAAACATGCATGCGGATGGTTTCACCGCCGAAATCAAGATCAGCGAAAGGGTCAATTTCTTCGGTGGCGGCTTCTTCTGCATTACCGTTGTTAGGGTTCACAGATTTTGTGCTTTCTGTGTTTAGGGAAACATTATCACCGCAGGCAACGGCAGAAGCGGTTGCAAGCAGAACGGCCAGAAGGCCTGATAGAGTAGAAATTCTTTGTTTCATGTGGTGGACATCCTTCTTTTCATAAGCATAAAGTGAAACAGGTCCCGAGAACAGCGTGGTATATGCAAAGCACATCTTGTACTCAAAATTCCAAATGTGTCTCATTGAGACACTCTTTGACAGAAACATGAATATGCCGTAGTGCCGACGCCTCGCAACCAAGTTGGTCATGCAGAGCTTTTTATTCTTTCGTCTGCTTCTGGTATTCATCTCTGCACCATTGGAGCGGAGATACACCGACCTTTTTCTTGAAAACCCGTGAAAAGTAATAGATACTCTGAAAACCGCAGCGTTCTGCTATTGATGAAATGGAAACAGTATTCGGGTGCTCATTTTTCATAAGATCCTTTGCAGTTTCAATTCTTTTTTCCATCAGATATTCAAGAGGTGTAAAGCCGACAGCATTCTTGAAAACCATCGCAAAATATGTTTTGGACATCGGAATGTTGTCGTAAACCATGTTCAAATTGAAACTCTTGTCAGATAAGCCGTTGATAATAATAGATGCAGCTGTATTGATGCACTCATTGGTGGTATCGGAGGTCGGTTTTGCAAGCAGATATTGAATCATCAGACTCAAAAGCGCATGGTTGATTTCCTTCCAGTTACGTGATCTTCTTGTGAATTGGTACCGTAGCTGCAGAAACAGGATATGCATTTCGTGCATATCAGGGTCTTTGTAATCGTATCGTTTGAATGGCAGCGCATCTCCTATATCTGCCAGAACGTAAATATTGCTGATGGTGCCTTGTGCATATTCACAGTGCAGTGTGTGCGGTGGATGCGCGACAAACGTATATGGTGCGAAAGCGAAGTCCTCAAAGCCGCTGGTGACCGTTCCATAACCGTCGAGATAATAAACAAATTCCCAGAAATTATGACTATGCATCTGGGAGACCGACTTGGAATTGACACGGGAACCTACCGATATAACGGTATACATGAGCAAACCTCCAATACATACTGATATAATTAGCCTCTCTGAATAGAGGATGAAATATACTGGTATTCCATCATTTCAGATATTCAGAGAGGCAAATTTTTTGAATCAATCAGTGCGAAAAGCAATGATTACAGTTCATTTGTTCTTTTTAGTCAGAATGAAAGCTGCTGCGCATGCCATCATTACTGCTGCTGCTACAACGCCAACATCGGAAGTTACAGGAGACTTTTCTGCTGCAGGAGCATCCGGTTCAACAGCAGGAGCAGTGGTTTCATCAACAGAGGGGGTGGATCCTTCGACAACAGGTTCTGCCGGCTTCTCTTCGAGAACAATGTAATCCATAAGGCTGGAATCATACTGCACACCATTAGAGATTTCATCACG
>JAKSPR010000267.1 GCA_024404655.1 Clostridia bacterium
CTGCGGCAGTTTCGGTCAGCGTCTTTCCCTCAAGGAATTTCCGGTTGTCATACCGGGGCGTTTTGCCCAGCTGCTCCGATTTGGAGATTCCCAGAGGATGGTAGGGTTCCAGTGTGATTTCTTCGATCCCGGCGATCTTCGCTCCAAGGGAGGCGATTCCGTCATAGTGCTCCGCTGTGTCATTGCAGTCCGGTATGATGGGACAACGCAGAACGATGTGCGCACCGCGTTCCGAGAGATAGTGAAGATTTTCAAGGATTCTGTCCGCGGAAACGCCTGTCAGACGGGGATAATCTTCGGGTCTTGCTTTATAATCAAAGAGAAAGAGATCGGTATACGGGAGGATCTTGTCAAGCGTTTCGCGGGAGGCATAGCCGCTGGTTTCAATGGCGGTGTGCAGACCCTCCGCTTTGGCAAGACGCAGGACTTCAAAGGCAAAGAGCGGCTGAGCCAGCGGCTCCCCACCGGAGATGGTCATGCCGCCTCCGCTGCTCTCGTAAAAGATCTTGTCGGAGAGCACTTCTTTGATGACATCTTTCGCTTCCATCATTTTTCCGACAGACGCAATGGCTTTGGTAGGGCAGGCTCCCGCACAGGCACCGCAGCGGACACAGGATGAACGGTCAAAAATGTGATGTGCGCCCTTTTCATCTTCCCGGAAGCTGTGGCAGCCCTTCTGACATACCGCCATGCAGCCGCCGCAGAGGATGCACTTTTCGGGGTGATAGAAGTATTCCGTCCGCGCCTCTGCCGATTCCGGATTGTGACACCAGAGGCAGGAGAGGGGGCACCCTTTGAAGAAGACCGTCGTCCGGATACCCGGACCGTCATCGACGGAAAAACGCTGAATGTTGAATACGGTACCCTGCATAAAATAGCCTCCTTGGTCGGTGTCCATGATCCTGTCTTCTATTTTACATTCGTTTGCCCCGATTGTCAATGAAAACCGGAATATTTCCGCAAAAATTCTTGTCATTTCCATCTTTGGGAGTGCTTTATACATTGTTTTCTCTGTGTAAAAATGCTATTGACGAACACCCGAAAATAGAGTATAATAGATTGACTTTCAAAGGAATGTTTCAAAAATGTCATTTTTGTGAAATCGGCAGCTTCCGGCTGCATCCGGTTTCGTTTGTATATGAGAAAGGGTCTGATGCCGCCAAATGAATCTGCGCTTTGATCGTTTCCTCGGTGATGAGGAATACGAAACCCGTTATGAGACGGAACTGCTCCCCTATATGCTGGCCCGCAGAACGGATTCGATGTTCTCCGGCTGCGACGGGAATCCGCTGCATCTGACGGTCTATCCTGCCGAGGAACCAATGGTCGGTTCCGTCATCATCCTCCACGGCTTTACGGAATCGGCAGAAAAATACACCGAACTTGCATACTACTTTGTCAAAAACGGCCTTCGTGTCTATGCCTATGATCAGCGCGGACACGGAACCTCTTATCGTGCCGTGAAAAAGCTGACCTATACCCACGCCGACCGTTTTGAAGACTATGTCGATGACCTCGCTATCCTTGCCTCCCGCGTTAGAGCGGAGAACCCCACGCTTCCGTGTTATCTTTACAGTCATTCCATGGGCGGCGGCGTTTCGGCGATGTATCTGGAGCGCACCGATGCCCAGGTCCATATTGACCGCGCAGTGCTGTCCTCCCCGATGATCGAGCTGTCCACCGACGGCGTACCGTTCCCGATGGCAAAGGTGATATGCAGAACCCTGCGGTTCTTCGGCCTTGACAAAAAGCGCGTGTTTGTCTGCCGTGATTATCCCGGTCACGAAGAGTTTGCGTCTTCTTCCTCGGATTTTGAGCCGCGGTTTGAGACCTATCAGAAGCTGAAACGCGCAGAACCCCACCTGCAGAATCATTGTCCTACCTACGGATGGCTGCTCGAAGCGGTCCTTGTGACAAAGAAGCTTTTAGCAGAAGGAAAACCGGAGGGAATCCGCACGCCCATCCTGCTGTTTTCCGCGGAGCACGACCGCAGTGTCCACAATCCCGCCCAGAAGACCTTCGCTGAACGCACGCCGGACTGTACGTTCTGTTTTGTGCCCGGTACCAGACATGAAATCTATCATGCGGCAGAGAAAACCGTGTTCCCGTATTTTGAAAAAATCCTGACCTTCTTCCTTGACGGAGAAACATGACGCTGTCTGTTTTCCGTTTATCACATTGTTATTTTTCCCCGGAGTGTATCAATTATGGAATATCTGTTTTTATTTATATCCTGTCTGTTCTTTTCCATCCAGTTTATTTTCGGCAAATACTATGAGCGATCCAGCAACGGCAGCTATGCGGCCGGCCTGTGGTGCTCCATGGTCAATGCTCTGATCATGCTCGTCTACCTGCTGCCGAAGTGCGGCTTCCGGCTGGAAATCTCCCTGTCGGCGATCATCTGCTCATTGGCTTATGCGGTATCGTCTCTTTTGTGTACCGGGTTTTCCATCCTTGCCATGCGGCGGGGAAAGCTTGGTGTGGTGACGACCTATGAGCTGCTGGGCGGCTTCATGCTCCCCTTCGTCTGGGGGGTGATCGCGTACGGCGAGGCCTTTACCCTGTGGAAGGCGGCGGGCCTTGTGTGTATCATCCTGGCCGTCTGCTTCGGCGTCCTGCGGGATGCATTTGCAAAGAAGACCAATGCTGGGGAAGAACAGAAGCAGAAGAGCTCCTTCGTCTTTTTCCTGTTCTGCATGATCCTGTTCTTCACAAACGGTATCATTTCTATTGCCACAACAGCCAGTCAGAAGGCGGCGGACGCGGTATCTTCCGATGGATTCCTCCTTCTGTGCCTTGCGGAGATCGCCGGAATTTCCTTTGTTCTGCTGCTTTGCCACGGTATCAGACGCGCGTCCCGCGGTGAAGCGCATGGCGTGCGGAATGCGTTCCTTGAGATCGGAGATAAACATCCCATGACAGCAAAGATCTATAGCCTCATGATCCTGTTCTGCGGCCTTCATTCCGTCTGCAACGGCATCGGCAATATCTTCTCTCTGACCTGTGCAAAAACTATGGATGCTTCCATTCAGTTCCCTCTGTCCAGTGCCGTGATGATCCTGCTCAGCACCGCGGTCAGCGCTGTTGTTCTCCGCGAAAAGCCCGACCGCGCCGACGCCATCCGCCTGCTCCTTGCCGTCGGCGGCACCGCATTTTTCCTGATCTGATATTCCTCCAAAAGCAAAACCCGGATATGCTTCATACCGCATATCCGGGTCGTTTTTTATCAGAGAAAAATCAATGCTTCTTTACAATGACCATCGCAGCGACTGCCATGACAACAACTGCAGCAACAACGCCTGCATCCGCAGTCTTGGGGGTCACAGGTGCGGGAGCGATATCCACAGGCTCTTCAGCTTCCGGAATTTCCTCGGGGACTTCGGGAGCGGGAGCTTCATGGAACTGGATCTTTGCAAAGGAACCGGAGAGGGAGTTGGTGAACACGACAATGACATCATGAACGCCGCCGGGAACAGCGACCTTGTAGTCAAACTGTTCTGCACAGTCCTTGCTCCAGCCGCCGGTGTTGGTGATCTCGAAGGACGCGATCTTCGGCGTGTCGATGCTGTCGATGTGAACATCAATGGTGGTGATATCATCAGAGCCGAAGGAGAACCAGATGCTGAACAGGTCAGCACCGTTCTCGCCGAAATCCACATCCTTGAAGATAACCTGGTCGTTGAGAGAAGAATAGCCGACACCGTAGTCGTCCATCTTCTGGATCTCCTGACCGGAACCGCCCTGATCCTTGGTGTCCGGGTCGTCCCAGAGGGTAACGAGCTCGTCAGGGGTTTCGGAATCGATTTCCATCGGTTCAAATGCATTCTGCGCCGCGAATACACTCACGGTGAGCGTCATCATGACAAGAGCAGCCATGAGGACAGATAAAAACTTTTTCATGGGGGATTCTCCTGTAATATAGATTTATCTCAGCGATTTCTGCTTTTTCGCAGCCGTGTATGACCGACTGTAAAAAAACGCCGCAGGGATAGTCGGAAATAGAAAGGACCACACTGTTTTTCTTGTGCTGTGGTTCTATTATAGCAACGATCTTTTGTATTGTCAACGATTTCTGCGGCAATTTTTACATTTTGTGAAAGATGGATAAAAATTGTATAATGATTTTGTTACAAATCAAGAACGGATCGGAATCCAGCTCCGGTAAGCCGAATCTTCATCCCATGTTGCCCCGGCACTGGCATAATCCACAAACGTGACCGTTTTTCCGTCAAGCTCTGCCCTCAGCGCCGCTTTGACACCGTCAAGGGACACAGCTTCACAGGGTACAGTATCTTCCGTGGGCATGGAAAGCGCAGCGTCG
>JAKSPR010000268.1 GCA_024404655.1 Clostridia bacterium
CTCGATCAGTCGAAAGGCACTGTTACAAAAAATGATGCAGAACTCTTTCTTTCTGCACTGGAATACCGTCTGCTGCTGATCCTTCTGACAAATAAGGGACAGCTTCTCTCCCGTGACAGACTGATTGATGAATTATGGTCGGTATCCAGTGAATTTGTTTCGGATAATACACTGAATGTCTATATGAAACGCCTGCGCGAAAAGATCGAGGATGATCCGCAGAATCCGAAGATCATCAAAACCGTTCGCGGTATGGGCTACAAGGTCGTGGAACAATGAAAGATCACAGTCGTCTTGAAGCCGTGCTGTACGGCATCATTCTGATCGCAGCAACCATTTTATGCGGTATCCTGCATCCGGCTGCTTCCGTGATCGTCCTGATCGGCTGGATCGTGCCGATCTCGTTGTTTGCAAGCATCACGGAGATGCGACAGGTATCCCCTCTGACAGCCCCAAGAATCTCCTCGGTGCGGACAATGCCGTCCTCATGGGGACTTATATATGTCACGGAGAAGCCGATCCGCTCCATCACCTGCATAGCATGAAGCACCGCGTGATGCTCTATTGCCGTTGTGATGATATGTCCCGGATGACCGTGTTTTTCAAGATAGGCAAGTGCCGTCCCCTTGATAGCCCAGTTGTCCGCCTCCGAACCGCCGGAAGTGAAATAAACCTCTCCGTTTTCCCCGTGCAGAGCCGCTTTGATGCGTCTGCGCGCACCGCCCACCGCTCTTGCAGCCATTCTGCCGTATGCGTAAAGCGACGACGGATTTCCCGCCTGCTCCGCAAAATACGGCTGCATTGCTTCCATAACCGCCCCAGAGACCTTTGTTGTTGCCGCATGATCGGCATAAATCTGTCTTTTTTCTTTCATGTCCGTCCCCTTATTTTGCCCGGAGGGCGGCGTCTACTGCCAGCGCATCACAGCGTTCGTTATAAGGATGCCCGTTGTGCCCGCGCACCCAGACCCATTCGATCTTGTGACGTTCCATGGCGGCAAGCAGTCGCTGCCAGAGATCGGTATTCGGCACGGGAGTATTCTTTTCTTTCACCCAGTTTTTCCGCTTCCAGCCGTCGACCCAGTGCTTGGTTATGGAATCAATGACATATCTGGAATCGGAGGTCAGTGTGATCTCACAGGGTTCTTTCAGTGCTTCCAGCGCGGAGATCACCGCCATCAGCTCCATGCGGTTGTTGGTGGTCAGGACCTCGCCGCCGGAGAGTTCTTTTTCCACACCGTGATAGACAAGGATGGAACCCCACCCTCCCCTGCCGGGATTCCCCTTGCAGGCACCGTCCGTATAAATGTCAACATGCTTCACTTTGCAGTTCCTCTCAGAAATCAGTTTCGGAAATCGGCGTTTTTCTGTCGGATACGGAAGACGAATCCAGGCAAATATCTTGACAAAAACCCGCAGATATGTGATAATAATAGTATATATTATAATGATGAAAAGGAAAAATAAAATGGTTTTAGAAAAAGCCGGAACCGTGGATGTGCGCGGAATTCCGATCAATAATGTCAATCTCGACGAGGCTCTGGAAGCCGTCGCAGAATTTGTTTCCACCGACACCCTGCACATGGTCGTCACCCCGAACGCGGAGATCGTCCAGATGTGCGTGGAACAGCCGGAGCTTGCCGACCTCATCCGCACAGCAGATCTCATCATCCCCGACGGCGTGGGCGTCGTTCTTGCATCGAAAATTCTCGGCAGACCCGTCAAATGCAAAACTCCCGGCTGTGAGCTGGGCGAGCGCATCTGTGCCGCGGCAGGTTCCCGCGGTTTCCGTGTGTTCTTCCTCGGCGGAAAGCCCGGCATTGCAGAGCTGGCCGAAGAAAAACTCCATGAAAAATATCCCGATTTTGCGACCGTCGGTCATCATGACGGCTACTTCAAAAAAGAGGGCGAGGAAAGCGATGCCGTGATTGCAGAAATCAACGCAGCAGAGCCGGATATTCTCTTTGTCTGCCTCGGCGTTCCCGCTCAGGAGAAATGGATCGCCGCCAACCGCGAAAAATTCACAACGGTCCGCGCCGCACTTGGACTGGGCGGCAGCCTTGACAGCTACGCGGGAACCGTCAAGCGCGCACCGAAGATCTTCATCAGGCTGGGTCTTGAATGGTTCTACCGACTGATCAAGCAGCCCTCCCGCATCGGACGGATGATGAAGCTGCCGAAGTTCTTATTCGGTACCCTTTGGTATAAGATCTCCGGTAAGGACAAAAAGAATCGCAGATAATAATATTATACTCTATCCGGACGATATTTTCAACCGTTTCCCTAAAAAAACAACGAACAAAAGGAATCTTCACTGTTATGGCAGTCACAAAAACCAATGTCATGCGCCAGCTGGACAAAGCCGGCATCCCATACGAACCGATGACCTACGAACCGGACGAAAACGATCTGTCCGGTACCCATATCGCCGACCAGATCGGCCTCCCCGCAGAGCAGGTCTTCAAGACCCTCGTCGCACGGGGTGACAAAAAAGGCGTCTCCGTCTTCTGCATCCCCGCCCCCGCGGAGCTTGATCTGAAAGCCGCCGCCCGTCTGACGGGAGATAAGAAAATCGAGTTGCTCCCCGTCAAGGAGCTTCTGGGTGTGGCAGGCTATATCCGCGGTGCCTGCTCCCCCATCGGCATGAAGAAGAAATTCCCCACCTATATTGATGAGACCTGCATCCTCTATGAGAAGATCACCATCTCCGCAGGCATCCGCGGCTGTCAGCTGTATCTGGAACCCCAGGCGCTCATCGACTTTGTTGGTGCTGAAGCAGCCCCCCTCACCGTATAACATCCGAAAGGACCCCACCGCATGCTCAAGAAGAATCAGACCTATCAGGTCACAATCATCGACCTCAACAACCTCGGCTTCGGTGTCTGTAAGATCGACGGCATTTCCGTCTTTGTCGCTGACACCGTAACAGGAGACGAGGCAGAAATCAGAATCATCAAAACCGCAAAGACCTACGCCGTTGGTACCTGTGTTAAGCTCATCACGCCCTCCACCATCCGTCAGAGCAAAGAGGACGCCTGCCCCGTCACAAGACGCTGCGGCGGCCGTGTCTATCAGAACGTCAGGTATGAGCACGAACTGGAGCTCAAACAGGCTTATGTGACCTATGCCATGAAAAAGGCGGGAGCAGGTCATGTGAAGGTGCTCCCCACCCTCTCCACAAAAAATCCAGGCGGCTACCGCAACAAGGCCCAGTACCCGGTAGGAGCGGATAAAAGCGGCAAGCCCGTCATCGGCTTCTACGCCGCAAAGACCCACGATATCATCCCCGCGGACCGCTGCGCCCTCCAGCCTGCGGTATTTTCGGAGATCGCTGCATTTCTGCGCGGCTATATGGAGCAGCACGGCATTTCCGCCTATGACGAGACCACCGGACGGGGGCTTGTCCGCCATCTCTATCTCCGTACCGCTGCGGCGACCGGTGAGATCATGGTCTGCTTTGTCATCAACGGCACCGCCAAAAAGAAAAAAAAAGAACTGACGGAGGAGCTGACCCGCCGCTTCCCTGCCATCGTTTCCGTCAGCACCAGTGAGAACACGAAAAACACCAACGTCATCATGGGCAACGGTGTGAAACTCCTCTGGGGCAAGCCGTATATTGAAGATATTCTCTGCGGCAAGCGCTTCCGCATCTCTCCCATGTCCTTCTATCAGGTCAATCATGACGGTGCGGAACTGCTCTACGGAACCGCAAAAAAACTTCTTGACCTCAAACCTGGAGAAACTCTTCTTGACCTTTACTGCGGCATCGGCACCATCGGACTTTCGCTGGCTGAAAAGGATACCCCCCTCATCGGCATCGAGATCGTCCCGGAGGCCATCGAAAACGCCAAAGAAAACGCCGCCCTCAACGGCATGACAAACGCAAAATTCTTCTGCGGCGACGCATCCGACGCCCGGAAGATTCTGGCAGATGAGCATCTGAACGCCGACGCCGTTGTCCTTGATCCCCCCCGCAAGGGTCTCACCCCGGAGGTCACCGACTATCTCGGTTCTCTCTCCCCCAAGCGGATCGTCTATATCTCCTGCGACGCCGATACCCTCGCTCGCGATATCACACGATTTGAAACAGTCGGGTATCATACCGATACCGCACAGCCGGTGGATATGTTTTCAAGAACGGGGCATGTGGAGACGGTATGTCTGCTGTCAAAAGAATAAATGTACGAAATCCGGAATGAGTATGATACGACGAACTACAAAAACGAGAAAAGGATTTTTTGTGCACCTGCATTTACAACAATGAAAAAGATTCGCAGA
>JAKSPR010000269.1 GCA_024404655.1 Clostridia bacterium
CGACGGGTTCTGCTGTTCTGACTGTCTGGGTCCTGGTTCCGCAGGAGGACAGCACTCCCGCAGCAATCAGAAGGGTCATGATGCCGGATGCAAAACGGATACTGCTTTTCATGTTGATCAAAAAATCCTTTCGGGGCTTTATTTTTCGTTGAAAACAGTATACAGGAAAATTATGAATACGATGGCAGAAAACGGTTGCTGCTTTGTAAATACACTTTGAAAGTATGATAAGGTGTTTCTTTAGAGAAATTAAAAAAACAAAAAGACATCCGCATGTTCTGCGGATGTCTTCGGAATGATGTCTGATGATCAGCGTGCAACACGGTAAGCCATGTTGTAGAGTTCTTCCAGACTGTCTGCACGCATCTTGCAGAAGTCTTCGAGTTCTTTTCTGACAGTGGGATCGAGGGCAGCAATCTGTTCCTCCGTCAGCTTCTTCTTGTACATACGGTCAGCGGTCTGTGCATAGTTGATATCGTATGCAACGATATCTGCACCGCGCTGGCAGACGACCATGTTGCTCTTGCCTTCGAGAAGCAGGTCAACAGCCTTGCAGCCCATACGGGTTGCGAGGAAACGGTCTTCCAGTGTGGGGCTGCCGCCGCGCTGGACATGAGCCAGACGTGCAAAACGGGTCTCGATGCCGGTACGGGCTTCGATACGCTTGGTCAGCTGCTCTGCAAAGTCACCGTTGCCTTCGGCAACCATGACGATGAAGCTGTGCTTGCCGTTCTTCTTTTCTGCGATGAGGCGCTGAATGCAGGCCTCCTCGTCGAAGGGAATCTCATTGATGGCGACAGCGGAAGCACCGACAGCGATACCTGCACGGACAGCGATGTGACCGGCGGTTCTACCCATGACTTCGACGACGTCGCAGCGTGCGTGGGATTCACAGGTGTCGCGCAGACGGTCTACCATCTGGACGACAGTATTCATAGCGGTATCAAAACCGATGGAAGAATCGGATGCGGTAACGTCATTGTCGATGGACCCGGGAACGCCGATGGTGGGCAGGCCGCGGTTGGACAGGTCTGTACCGCCGCGGAAGGTGCCGTCACCGCCGATGACGATGACACCGTCGATCATGTTCTTCTTGCAGTTTGCAATGGCCTTCTGCATACCTTCTTCATAGCGGAATTCATCGCAGCGTGCGGAGTAGAGTACCGTACCGCCGCGGGCAATGATGTTGGAAACATCTCTCTGGGAGAGCAGCTTCATATCATCGTCGATCATACCCTGGTAGCCATTGTAGATACCCATGACCTCAACACCTTTATCCAGTGCTGCACGGACGATGGCGCGGACAGCCGCGTTCATGCCGGGAGCATCACCGCCGGAGGTAAGTACACCGATTCTTCTGAATTTTTCCATAGTAGTAGTCCTCGATTTTCCTATTTATTGAAATTTACCGCAAGAGCTGTGCCCAGGCGGCGCTATTGTATACATCGGAAACGGCGCAGCAGTCTGCTGTTGCTGCGATACAGCACAACATAATTCTCGCCTTATATATTATAAGACTTTTCTTTATAAAAATCAAGGGCTTTTTATAATTTCAGAGCAAGTTCGCAAAAAAATTCACAAATTCGGGCGTACTCCGGTCAGCGGGCGGAGCACTGACCCTTGGCGTTTTCCAGATTATACATTACCGCCAGAGCATCCCAGGTATCACAGTCAAACCGTCCGGTGGGTACAAGCCCGTTTGCCTGCTGAACAACGGCGACGGCAGAGGCGGTATCTTCATTATAGACTCCGTTTACCTCTACGAGATGAGGGAATGCGCAGACCTCTGCGACGGAGCGCAGGAGCAGCTGCACCATCCGTACAAGTTCCGGCCGGTCGGAGAGGGTATCAAAGACAGCAGGATTGCGGACAGGGATCAGCGCAGCACAGGGGGAGTGGTGCCGCGCATCTTCTTCCCCGGCATGGAGCAGGGCGTTCCATGTCTCAAAATCCGGCTGTCCTGTTTCGGACAGTCCCCTTGTACGCTGAAAAGTGCGGACGGCGGCCTCGGTCTGCGGTCCCCAGAGACCGTCAGAGGATACTGTCGGGATGGTGTTATCCGTATAGGAAAGCCTGCGCAGGCGTGTCTGCAGTTCCCGCAGAAAATCATCGGATGCGGTGGGTAACGGATTCTGATTCATTCAGGATGTCTCCTTTCATTTTTCAGGACGTGGACCGCGGGGTATACTGTCCTATGGCTCTCCGGCTTCCGCCGATGAGATCTGCGGCTTCCGAGGCAATGGCGTCCCAGGTGATGGGGCCGACTGCACCGGTCTGTTCAATACCGAACAGACGCTGGAAAGCAAGTACCGCCTGATAGGTCGCCTGACCGAAATAACCCGTTACGGGCAGGGAAGGGAGCTCTTCCGACAGAACCGATACGGCGTTCAGATATTCCTGAAGCTGCCGCACATCATTGCCCTGGGAGCCGCGGACCAGATAGGTTCCCGGGAAAGGCAGTGCGGTATCGGCAAAGGCATCCGGGGGGAGACTGCTTATGATGCCGCGGTAAGCATTATAGATGGCGTTCCATGTCTGAATACCCACGATGCCGTCCGGAGTCAGACCGTAGGCTCGCTGGAACGCCAGCACAGCGTCCCGTGTCTGGTCGCCAAAATATCCCGTGATGGGAACCGGTGGCACCTGATCATTATAGATGCCGATATAGGAAAGAAAATACTGCAAAGGCCGTACCCGGTCGGAGGACATTCCGTATTGGAGTGTGTTTTCAAACTGTGTACCGATCTCGGACAGCTTCAGGCCTTCGGAGTTCAGTTCATTCAGCCGCTTGACGGCATTGAAGATACGCTGGATGGCATACCACGTGGCTGGTCCGACCACACCGTCCGGAGTCAGATTGAAGGTTCTCTGAAATTCCTTGACCGCATTTTCCGTCTCAATGTCAAAAGTACCGTTGACCGGGTAGATTTTGGGAATGTTCGGGTAATTGCGGGAGATGCGGTTCAGCCGGATCTGCACGTTCTGAACCGCATTGGAGATTGCCCCTGGACGCAGCGGCGCACCGGGATAGGAACTGCGGATACCTGCCACGGGAACATCCGAGACAATGCGGATGTTGTCGCCGTAATAGTACTGCAGAATCTGATAGGGCAGATAACCCTGTCTTGCAAGCTGTGCGGAACCCCATTGGGATAATCCGTCACAGGTGACGGTGGTGCCGTTGCAGTACTGGGCGAAATAGGGCTCGATGCTGTCCCCCTGGACCAGATAGCTGTTGAAAATATCGTCAACGATGCGGCTGATGTTGTCAAAGATATCACGGCCATAAACAAAATACTGGTCAAAGGCCGTGGAGTTCGTGATATCGAAATCATACCCGCGGGAACGGTAATACTCGGTATAGATGCGGTTCAGCGCAAAGGAAATCTGGGCATAGATGTTGGCACGGAGGGCGTTTTCCGGCCAGGTGGGATAGATTTCGCTGGATGCAACATTTTTGATATAATCCGCAAACGGGACGGTGACATTGGGTGCGGGCGTATCTGGCCTGCCCAGATGTACCGTGATGGTTTCCGGGATCACGGGGGTGACGTTGGGGATACTCACAGCTTATAGCCTCCTTTACCCTTGAACGGACCGCTTACAGCGCGTTTTCCGTGTCTTCACTGACGACGATCAGCTCACTTGTATAGCCATCACCCGGATTCTGAGACCCCGTGCCTTCGGCGTAGGGAATCATATCAAAATACTGCAGTGAGGTAATGCCCGGGAAAACGGGGACCTCTTTTGCCTCTACAGGATAATACCCCTCCCGGTAGACACGGATACGGGCGATGGTATAGGGCAGGTACGCGCTGTCCGGGGACTGGGACATTTCAGCCTGGGGGGTCGGAACGGAGATCCGCGCAGCAATGCCTGTGGAGCCGGTGCTCATGGTGCGGTACAGGCGGTATTCCCCGTCCTCATCGGGCAGGAAGATTTCTGCGCGGGCATCTGTCAGCGGGTAGGCTTTGCCTCCGGTTCCGGTGGAAACGGTGAGATAACCGATGCCGGTCATCCCCTCCATGGGCAGCGGAACTGGCGGTTCCCCGGGGACGGGCGCAATTTTTCCTTCCGGAACATTTGTGTCAGGAACGTGTCTGATTTCTTCTTCCATAAAAAATCCTCCGAATCTTCTGAACTGGGGTCCTTTCAGGTTATGCGGAATTAGTGGCAGACAGAACCTGCGGAGCTGTTTCCGGGCAGAACGGGTATAACAGGTATGAATGAAACGTTCTTGGACGATCATAGGATGTGAGTG
>JAKSPR010000027.1 GCA_024404655.1 Clostridia bacterium
GATGAGCGGAAGCCTTCTAACCTTCCATGTTTATTTTCTCAGTGTTTCGCTTTCCATCATGACCGTGACCGGGCCGTCATTGATAAGGGCGACCTTCATATCCGCGCCGAATACGCCGTTCTTTACCGGGATTCCCCGTTCCCTCAGCAATGCGGAAAAATGCTCATAGAGTGCATTGGCCCGCACAGGTTCTTCGGAGGTAAGGAAATCCGGGCGGTTGCCGTGGGCATAGTTTGCATACAGGGTAAACTGGGATACCACCAGAAACTCCCCGCCGATATCGGCAATCGACTTGTTCATTTTTCCGTTCTCATCGGAGAAGACCCGGAATTTTGCGATCTTGTCCGCCAGCAGTCTTGCGTCTTCCTCATCGTCGCCCCGCTTCACGCCGAGCAGAATGAGAAAGCCTTTTCCGATCTCCGCGATCTTCACGCCGTCTATGGTGACGGAGGCTTCCGTCACGCGCTGTAAAAGTGCTCTCACAACCAAACGTCCTTTCCAAATCCGTGATCAGCCGCGGATGACATTCACCACATCGCGGATGGAACGCATCTTTGATACGATAGAATAGAGATGTTCAAGGTTCTTGCATCCGACGGTGATGGTGATATTGACTTCACCTTCGTTTTTCTTCTGGGAGTTCATCTGCAGAATAGAAACCCGCATTTCGGCCAGAGCCGAGGTAATTTCTGCGATCAGGGTAAAGGTATCGACTGCCGTGATGTGCAGAACCGCTTCAAAGGTGCGGTTGTTGGCACCGTTTGCAGCGCCTTCTGCCCATTCTGCCGCCTTGAAACGGGTGGGATCCTCGCCGGACAGCTGCTTCTGCTGAATGTTCGGGCAGTCCGCTTTGTGAATAGAGATACCGAAACCCTTGGTGACAAAGGCGATCAGCTTATCGCCCGGCAGCGGGCTGCAGCATTTTGCGAACTTGACAGAACAGCCGTCAAGACCGTCCACAATGACAGAGCCGTGGGGCGTCTTGGGCTTCGCCGCCAGCTGGACCTGGGAAACATCGGTGGGAAGCTCCGCTTCCTGAACCGGTACGACCACGCGGTCAAATTCATCCCGCAGCTTGCCTGCGATCTTGGCAACGGAAAGTCCTCCGTAGCCGATGGTATTGTAAAGGTCGTCCATCTCGTGCAGACCGAGACGGTGTGCCAGATTTTCAAGAACCTCTGTGCGCTGGGCTTCGGTGAAAGACACGCCGTAATGACGCAGCTCACGGTCGATTTCGGTTTTGCCGACGACGATGTTCTCCGCGCGCTTTTCCTTTTTGAACCACTGACGGATCTTATTTTTGGCTTCCGTGGTTCTGACAACCTTCAGCCAGTCACGGCTGGGGCCGCGGGAGGTGCCGGAGGTGATGATCTCAACGATCTCACCGTTCTGCAGAACCCGGTCAATGGGCACGATCATACCATTGATCTTGCCGCCGATCATCTTGTTGCCGATCTCGGAATGAATGTTATAAGCAAAGTCGATGATGGTAGAACCCTGCGGCAGCGCAATAACGTCGCCTTTGGGCGTAAAGACGTATGTCTCGTCCTGGAAGATGTCGATTTTCAGAGCACCCAGAAATTCATCGGGGTCACGGGTGTCCTGCTCGGTTTCCACAAGGTTGGCGACCCACGCCAGCTTCTGGTCGATATCCGCCGAGGAGGTCTCGCCGGATTTGTATTTCCAGTGAGCGGCGATACCGTATTCAGCCACATGGTGCATTTCCCAGGTTCTGATCTGGACCTCAAAGGGAATGCCGTCCCGTCCGATGACCGTCGTGTGCAGAGAGCGGTACATATTCGGCTTCGGCATGGAGATATAATCCTTGAACCGCCCCGGCATGGAACGGAACATATCGTGGATGATACCAAGCGCCGTATAACATTCCAGTTCTGTGTCAACGATGATGCGCAAAGCATAGAAATCGTAGATTTCATCGAAGCTCTTGTTCTGGTTGTACATCTTCCGGTAGATGGAGTAAACACTCTTGACGCGGCCTTCCAGCTGGAAGTGGATGTTGTATTCCGTCAGTTTGTCGGAAATCTGCGCCCGCGCCTTTTCAATGAAGTTCCGGTTGATGCCGAACTTCTTTTCGATATCGTTGTAGACCTCGTTGTAACCGATGGGGTCAAGGTAGGAAAGGGACAGATTTTCCAGCTCGTGCTTGATGCGCTGCATACCGAGACGGTGTGCCAGCGGCGCATAGACATTCATGGTTTCCAGAGCTGTCATGCGGCGCTTGTTTTCGGGCTTTGCATCCAGGGTACGCATGTTGTGCAGACGGTCACAGAGCTTGATGAAAATGACGCGGATATCCTTTGACATGGCAAGGAGCATCTTGCGCAGATTCTCCATGCTTTCTTCTTCCTTATCTGCATAGTGCAGGTGGACCAGTTTGGTAAGACCGTCCACAAGAAGCATGACCGTATCACCGAAACGGTGCTTGATATCGTCAAGATTTACCCGCTCCGCGCAGTCCTCCACCGTGTCATGAAGCAGCGCGGCACAGATGGAATCCGTATCAAGACCGAGGCTGGCGACAATCTCCGCCACTGCAACGGGATGGGAGATATAGGCTTCTCCGCTGACCCGGAACTGCCCTTCGTGCAGCTCTGCCGCATATTCATAGGCCTGCTGGATCTTTTCAAGATCATAATTCTTCCCGGACTTTTCGAGAATAAACATGAGTTTCTCTATTCCGGACTGTGCATTGGTTTCCGGCGTCATACGCGCTCCCCCTCTCCCTCGTCCTGTCGGTTCTCCCCGTACAGTTTTCGTAAATACAGTACCGTCGGCGTGCCGGCGAGATCCTTTTTCCCGCCCGTATGACAAAGCGTCACCCGGATGCCGCTGCCCGGCTCATTCTCTGTTTCCAGAAGTCCCGCCTCACAGAATATATCCAGAATCAGCCGCAGGCGGCAGAGGCTGATTCCCGTGTGATATCCAAGCTGCTCCAAGGTGCAGATCAGCGGTTTTGCACCGTTCTCTGTCATGGATTTTAAGGACAGATAGACTTTTGCGCAGACCGCGCGGTCCGGGATCATATCGGCACCGCTTCTGCATTCCGGCGTGAGCACCGCAATGCCCGCCCGCAGCTGCTCATAGATATGCATTTCCCGTTCGTTTGCGGAAAGGGTTCCCGATGCGATCTTCAGATCCTGCAAGAGCATCTGCACGGTGCGGCTGCCCTGAAATTCGTTTACGTCCATTTGGTATAATACATCGACGGTATCGCCCACGCGGTAGCCGAAATTCTCGGTCCTCGTGCCGAACAGCATCGCCGTGCGCTGGACTTCCCGGTCTTTGGGATCCTTGATAATGAGCTTTGTGTGCTTGCCTAAAGACAACGGCGTCACCGCCGCGATCTCCGCACCGCGCAGACAGAACAGCGGCGCAGGATTGGCTGTTCCGAAGGGTTCCAGCATGGAAAGCTCCTCCGCCATCTGCAGCGTGACATCGGCAAAGACCGTTTCACAGTCTGCTGTCATCTTCGGGGGCGGAACCGCACCACCGAAGGCCTCTTTTGCCAGGTCATTCATTTTTTTCTTGAATTCGTCCAGTTTGTCGCGGGCAACTGTAAGACCCGCAGCCTGGGAATGTCCGCCGTATTTGACCAGCAGATCATCACAAGCGGTCAGCCCCTCGATCAGATTGAATCCTTCGATGGAGCGCCCTGACCCCTTGCCGCAGCCGTCCTCTCCGTCAAAGGAGATGAGGATCGACGGCAGGTGATATTTCTCCGTCACCCGGGAGGCCACAATACCGATGACCCCGTGATGCCATTTTTCCCCGTGGAGGATCAGAATGAATTCCTTATCCGGGTCGTGTTCCCGCTCCACTTGGGCATAGGCTTCTTCCGCGATCTTGTTTTCCGTCTCCTGACGCTCGCGGTTGGCGTCGCAAAGCTCCACGGCAATGCGGTCGGCTTCTTCGGGAGAGTCGGTTAAGAACAGCTCCACCGCACGGTCGGCATGGGCAATTCTGCCTGCCGCATTGATGCGGGGCGCAATGGTAAAGCCGATAAAGGAAGAGGTGATCTTCTTCCTTTTCGGCGGATATTTCATTTTGATATCCTGTGCGGGAGACGTCGCACAGCTGATGAGCGCCGTCAGCCCCGGTCGTTTGGTCTCTCTGAGCAGTGCAAGACCAAGATCCACGATCAGACGGTTTTCATCGCACAGCGGCATCACATCGGCCACCGTACCGATGGCGGTGTATTCTGCATAGTCCATACAGACCTGCCGCATCCGGCGCGCTTTTTCCTCCGGATCATCCCGGCAGTCAAGCAGTGTCACCGCACAGATGAGCTTGAACGCCACCCCGACACCGGCAAGATCCCGGAAAGGGTAGGTTTCGTCCTCACGTCTGGGGTCGACAACGGCATCCGCATCCGGCAGAACCGGTCTGCAGGTGTGATGGTCCGTGATGACCAGCCCCATGCCAAGAGAGGCAATCAGCTCCGCTTCTTCGGTCGCCGTAATGCCCGTGTCCACGGTGATGATGAGCTTCGTCCCGTCCGCTGCAATGCGGCGTACCGCATCGGCGCAGAGGCCATAGCCCTCTTCCAGCCGTCCGGGAATATAGAACCGTACCTCCGCCCCCTGGGACGCAAGGAACTGGTATAAAATCGTCGTCGCCGTCACGCCGTCCACATCGTAGTCGCCGAACACGGTGATGATCTCACCCGCATCAATGGCCGCCCGGACCCTTTTCGCCGCGCGCTCCATATCTTTCATGAGGAACGGGTCATAGAACATCCCCGTTTCCTTGCGAAGAAAACGTCTTGCGTCCTCTGTATCCGCGTAGCCGCGGTTATAAAGCAGACGCGCAGTCAGGGGCTTAATCTGCAGTGCGCTGCAAAGTGCCGCGATCGCATCATCCGGCTGGGCAAGGATACTCCATTCTTTCTCATGCATGGCTCACGCGCCTCCTTTCAAAAAACATTTTACTGCCCCGGCTTTACGCATTCCGGCGCACAATTTCAACGACAGAATAAACGGTCTTTTTCTCCGCATAACGGTTGACCGTCAGCCGCACAAAAACAAATGCAAGCACAAATCCCGATACCGCACCGAGCGCCGGAGCCCACGATGCCGCCGTCAGCACGTTTCCCGCGATCCCGCCGATGAGCGCCAGAACCAGCGGCAGCAGAAACACCGCCGCCGCATAACCAAGCACCGTCTGCGTCGCGGTCTCAAGCGCAACACGGTCTCCGGGAACAGCGCCGATCGCGTTTTCCGCCGTGACGGTCAGTTCCGTTCCCACGGGGAAAATGGAACACTCGTGACAGGCATTCTCCCCGCCGTCAGAACCGGGATCAGCCTTATGACAGCCCGCGCAGGCGGACATTCTCTGTACGGCGACCAAAGCCTTCGTACCGTTTGTTTCTCTGACCATTCCCAGTTTGCGCATGGATGATTCCTGTCCTTTGTTATCAGTCTTTCGGTCTGTACCGCTTCATCAGGGCAAGAGCCGCATTGAGGCCGTCCGCGGCGGCACTGGTGATGCCTCCCGCATAGCCTGCGCCTTCGCCCACAGGGTAGATATTATCCGTATGTTCGGCAAGATAGGTCTCCCCACGGAGCAGCCGCACCGGAGATGAAGTCCGCGTCTCGACACCGGTCAGAACCGCCGCATCGGAGGAAAATCCCGGCAGCTGCCGCTCAAATACCCGGATGCCGGTTTCCAGCATCGCAGAAACGAATCCCGGCAGAATCTCATGCAGATCACACATGGCAACATGCCCGTTCATATAGGAGGGCTGCACCGTCGTCGGGCGCGTTCCGTGTTTTCCCGTGAGGAAATCCCCCACCGTCTGGGCAGGTGCTGCATAATCAGCGCCGCCCGCAAGGAAAGCTTTCTGCTCCAGCGCCCGCTGGAAACCAATCGCCGCCATGGGCGTATTGCCGTAATCGGAGGGTCTGACCGATACCGCAAGAGCGGCATTGGCATTGACCCCGTCGCGTCCGGAACGGCTCATGCCGTTGACAACAACGCCGCCGGTCTCGGAGGCTGCCGCCATGACCTCACCGCCCGGGCACATACAGAAGGAGTAGACACCCCGGGGTTCTTCCCCGCCGGAAATCGCCTTTTCCCGGAAAGAAACCGCATATTCCGCGGGAGGGAGCAAAATACCGCTGCCCACCGCGCCGCAGGCAGCCGTTGCCCGCGCTGCTGCGCCATAGGCAGCTTCGTTGATGGCAGATTGCAGATGTTCAATGCGCACACCCACGGAGAAGGGCTTCGGAAGCACCGTCATGCCGCTTTCAAACAGCATTTTGTGGGTATCGCGCGCGCTGTGGCCGAGAGCCAGCAGTACCGCACCGCAGGGACTATCTCCCCCATCGGTCCGTACCGCATAGGCACGGCGGCTGCCGTCAGCGGCAGCTTTATATAGGATTTCCCGCATGGTGGTGCGGAAATGGAAGGTACAGCCAAGAGACGCCAGATGTGCACGCAGTGCCGTAACCACATGGAGCAGCACATCCGTCCCCACATGAGGCTTTGCTTTGATGAGAATATTCTCCGGCGCACCGAATTCGACGAATCTGCGCAGGATGTAGGAGCACTTCGGGTCGCCGATGCGGGTCATCAGCTTACCGTCGGAAAAGGTTCCCGCTCCCCCTGCACCAAACTGAATGTTGGAGTCCGGGTCAAGGATCTTTGTGCGGTAGAACTGTTCCACCGCCGCGGTGCGGGCGTCGATATCGTCGCCGCGCTCGATGATGACGGGCTTGAATCCCTGCTCAGCCAGAAGCAGTGCCGAGAACATACCCGCCGGACCGAAACCGACGATCACAGGCTGCTCCGCCATGGTCTCATCCCCGTGGGGAATGGAAAAATCCTCTTCCTCAAACAGCGAGAGATCAGGGGATTCTTTCGCCGCCTGCTCTGCCGCACCGCGCCTGCAGCGGGCTGTCACAAGAACCGTGCAGACATAAGCGATATCCGGTTTTTTCCGTGCATCCACAGAGGTTTTATAGAGCTTTGCTCCCTCGATTGCCGGACGGTTGTTCCGCCCCAGCAGCCGGATGAGTTTCTGCTCACCAAGGGAGACCGCGCTTTCCAACGGCTCCGTATAGGGCACTTTGATGTTGCGGACGAGGAAGGACAGTGCCTCTCCCCCCGCCGTTTTTTTGTCTGTCATGATATCCGGTCTCATTCCTTATCGGTGACTTTGATATGAACAGCGTATTCACCCACCGCATAAAGCGTTGCGGAGTTTCCGTCCTTGACGGCGACCTCGGCGGTGACCGACTGCTCGCCGGAGCCCACACCGGTCAGATCAACGCTGACCGTCACATCATTCGAGCTTAAATACAGGGTGGAAACACCGACGCCGCGCAGTCTGACCTGCAGACTGTCATCCAGAATCTGTACCTGTTTGTCACCGGGGATATTCTTGAGCTCGATCTTGCTCCGCGGGAAGTTCACCGTACCGACTGCGGTATTGTGGAACTTGACGGTAGCCGTCACGCTTTCGACTTTCTGTCCCTCGGCAAGCTCCACGCCGTCAGGAAGAGGCAGATTGTAGTTGTATTCGCCGGAATCGGTGACCTTCGTCTCATCCATGGTCGCAACGGTCAAACCCGACAGCTGATTAAGCTCTTCCACAAGCCCCCGCACTTTGACGCGGGAGGGGGAAACAGAGACGACCGTGCCGTTTTCGTTAAACCAGCCGTACTTGTAATCCATGGTCAGCGGCAGGTACTTGGTCGTGTAGACGTTATAGGACGCCTTGCCCTCTTTATCCGACAGGGACAGATATTTGGAATTCATGACATTTCCGTTCTTGTCGATGAGTTCAAAGGACGCGGCCCCCGAGAAGGACTGAGTAATTGTGCCGGGAGACAGGGTCATCCGGGCGTAGTCGATATCCTCCAGCTCCGATTCGGGACCGGAAACACGGACGGTTTCGATGGAAAGCACCGGGTTGCTGATATCCAGCGTATATTCCGATCCGACAATATAGTCCACCAGCTTGCAGCGGACAGGAATTGTCACAATGTTTTTCTTGTCCATGTAGACGGTGATCTCCGAGGGGAAATACTCCTCGATGACCGTACCGGCAGGCGCTTCAACCACGACTTCATAGGTTCCTTTGCCGGAAACCGTGACGTCGGAGACGTTGACATAAGCCTCAATGGTGTCGGAGCTGACGTCGTTGAGTACGGATTTCTTGCCTTTCAGCGTGACTTCAATGACATTGTTCTGTCCGGAGATCGCCGTCAGATTATTGCCGTTTTCCGTATTCCGCACGTTGACGATTTTGACAGGCACGGAGGAATAGGTTTCCGTCGATGTCGGGGAATCCACTCTCATGACATAGAACCAGATACAGATGGCCGCAAAGACACAGAAAAGCATGGTAAGCCAGTTGTGGCCCGATCCCGCCTTGCCGTTTTCGGCATGTTCTTCTGCCATACCGTTTTCACGCAGCATGATCCATCATCCTCCTTCTCACTTCTTGATTTTGCGGTTTTTGAACTTTTTCACGATATTATCGGTCAGAAGCTGGCTTTCCAGCTCTGCCGCCAGCGTTTCCCTGTCATAGCCGCGGCGCAGCTTGCCTTCGATAGCGACGGAGATCACGCCGGTTTCCTCGGAGACGATGACGACCACCGCGTCCGAGTTTTCACTCATACCGATGCCCGCGCGGTGTCTGGTACCGAGGTCCTTGACGATATCCTCATTGAGGGACAGGGGCAGGAAGCATCCGGCGGAATAAATGCGGTCACCGGAAATGATGGTCGCACCGTCGTGCATGGGCGCTTTGTTGAAGAAAATATTCTTGAGCAAAAAGGAGGAAACATCGGCATTCAGGATCGTGCCGGTCTTGACGATGTCGCCCAGCTTGGTGGTACGCTCAAAGATGAGCAGCGCACCGGTCTTCTCTTCGGCAAGATCACCCATCGCATCGCAGACTTCCTTGATCACTGCCAGCGTCGCGCTGGAATCCTTTGCTTCACCGATACCTTTCAGACTCTTGAACGGCTCCCCGCCCACTTTTTCAAGGGCAGAGCGGAGCTCCGGCTGGAAGAGGACGATGATCACAATGATACCGATCTGGAAAATATTTTCAAGGAAGAACAGCGTCACGTGCATCTGCAGGAAATCCGCAACGACCATGATCAGAAACAGCAGCACAATACCGAGCGCCAGTTTTCCGGCACGCCGTTCCTTGATAAAACGATAAGCATAAAACAGAATCACAGATACAAGGGCGATATCCAGAATATCGTTGATTCCCATTCCCTTGACCTGCTCTATAATAAAGTTCAGGTGTTCCCCGAGCCAAGCGTTCAAGAAAGTCATCTCCTTTGGGTTTATTCTAATATTTTATCACAAATCACGTTTGATTTCAAATCTTTTTCCCGACTGTCCTGTGATGGAATCGTAAATCTTTTATGAACGGGAAAACCGCATCATATCCGCTCGATGATGCAGACCGCATGGGCCGCAATGCCCTCACCCCGCCCGGAAAAGCCGAGATGCTCCTCCGTCGTCGCTTTGATGTTCACACAGTCCCGGGGAATCCCATAGACCCGTGCGAGATTTTCCCGCATCGCTTCAAGATGGGGGGCCATTTTCGGTGCCTGGGCGATGATGGTCGCATCTATGTTGCCCACCCGGTAACCTGCCGCATCCAGACGGCGGCTTGTTTCCTCCGCCAATTTCAGGCTGTCCGCGCCGAGGTAGGCCGGATCCTTATCCGGGAAAAGATGCCCGATATCCGGAAGCGCCGCAGCGCCGAGGACCGCATCCATGACCGCATGGGTCAGCACATCCGCATCGGAGTGCCCCAGCAGCCCTTTTTCGTATGGAATCTCCACCCCGCCGATGATGAGCCGCCGCCCCTCCACCAGTCTGTGGACGTCATATCCGTGTCCGATTCTGAAATTCATATCGTATTCTCCGGTGTTATTCTGTATAGATAGCTGTTGCCGCGCTTGCCGCACTGCTCGATCACCCCGGCAGTACCGAAGACGCGCACCAGCGTGTAGCCTCTCTCAACCGGCTGTCCCACCGCTTTTGCAAGCTCGGAACGGGTAAATTCTTCCGGCAGTCCTCCCGGCAGAAGGGCACGGAAATCCTCCGGGCCTCTCAGCCATGTTTCGCAACCCAGCGCTCACGGTACCCGATCCGCTCTTGTGGAACCGCGCCCCCCTGTCCCGTTCCAGCCGTTGCGCAGCCGCGCTTCCTCCCTATCCCGCCACCCGATGCAGAAGGAAAGCCCCTCCCGCATAAGATATTCCGGTATCCCGCCCAGTTCCCAGAACGCATCGTAAATGGTTCCGGCTTTGGGGGATTTCCGTTTTTTTGTGGTCTCCCCCGTTTCGGGATCGACCCAGATCAGCCATTTGTTCCGCACGATGGGATGAACGACCGTTACCTTTGTGACAGCAAGAAAGGTGTCCAGCTTCGCTTTCATTTTGGAAAGCTGCCGCGTCTGGATCTCAATGACGCCTTCTTCGTTGAGAATGTCCGCCACGTACCGCCCCAGCTTCCGCTCGTGCAGCCCGGAAAGCGGCCCGTAATAGGCTTTGAGCACCGCATGCAGCGTCTTTTCGCCCAGGGTCCCGATGCCGTTCTTTTCCCGCTCGGCGGCGGTTACCGCATCTCGCACCCGAAGAAAGTGTTCCGGATCAAACTTCTGCATGATTTTCTTTCTCCCCACGCATGGCAAGGATGGCTTCGGCAAAATAAAGGTCCTCGACCGTCGTCAGCTTGAGATTCTGATATCCTACATCCACCATTTTCACAGGAAATCCAACCGCTTCCGCGAGGGAGCAGTCATCGGTGACTTTGATCTGCTTTTCCATGCCGATATAGACCGCTGCGCGGTATTCTTCGATTTTGAAGATCTGCGGTGTGGAGGCAAGCCAGACGTTTTCCCGCTCCGGCGTACTCTTGACCATCTGTGCACCGTCGGTGATCTTGACGGTATCCTTTGCTCTGGATGCCGCGGCCGCCGCACCGAGCCGATAGGCCTCTTTTGCCACTGCCGTGATCTGCTCCGGCAGAATCAGCGGACGCGCGCCGTCATGGATGGCGATATATTCGCATTTGTCATTGACCGCTTTGAGACCTGCAAGCGCGGAATCCTGCCGCGTCTCCCCGCCTTTTGCAAAGCGGACGGGCTTTTTGATCTGTGCGGAAGCTAACAGCGGCATATACTGTGCTTTTTCCTCCGGCCGCACGACGAGGATGATCTCGTCGATTAAAGGGCAGAGATCAAACATCCGCACCGTGCGCAGAATGACAGGCTCACCGCCGAGGGTGAGAAACTGTTTTGTCACATCGGTGCCCAGACCTTTTGTCATACGGGAACCGATTCCGCCGGCAAGAATGACCGCTGAGGTAAAGCGGTGCCGTCCCGCCTCTGCAAAGCCCTCCGCAAAATCCGCGGCTTTGTCGATGATATCAAGAATCTGCACAACCTGCGCCTCCCGTCAGAATGTTTCCGCCCATCGGTTTTCATTTCACAGAAAAATCCATGCGGATATTATACCATAGTATAGTATAGCACAAAATCAGGAAATGTTCAAGACCCGGGAGAAAAAAGCAAAAAAAAGAAAGGCTGCCTGCGAAGACTGCAAGGGCGACCGCAAAGCCCTTGCCGGTCACCCCACCAAGCCTGGGAACAGTCAGAATCAGGCCGAGAGCAGAGATTCGACTGTACTGTAACCATCCCGTGATACTGCTGTGATTGATTCTTATATAAAGTGCATAAATCACGTCCTCACATTTTTCTGTGAAATTCATGCGGAAATTTTCAACGCATAATTGTAAAATGTGTAAAAGTATGCTATAATTGAATCATAGTTCCAAGGGCATGCGGAAAAACCGCGTCCCGGAAAGGAAATATCCCATGACGCAAACGAAAACCATCGGATCATACTACCATTATCCGCTGCGTTCCCTTGAAAAACATAAACGTGCGTACCTGTTTTTAGCACTTTCCATTTTCTGTATGCTCATCCTTTGTGCAAGCGTTCTGATCTTCTATGCCAGCCGCTATGAGGCCGATATTGAGACCCTGCGAAGGGAATACGGTCCTCAGCATGTCGCATTCTACGACCTCGACCCGGAGGAAACCCCGCAGTATACAAACAGAAGCTATATCAAAGAACATCTCACCGTCCCCATTTACGCTTCCGCCGATAACCCGGACGAGTATTCCGCGTTTTCCCAGGTGTTTTTCACAGGATATGACCCGACGCTTGCGGACTTTTTCGGCGTTCGCCTGACCGCAGGCCGGCTCCCGGAAAACATGGGTGAGATCATTGTCTCCGAACGTGCCGCACGCTATTATCCCTGTTTTACCCTCGATGAGGAAATGCTTGTCTCCATTTACTGCCGCGGCAGTTTTACAGAGGTCCCGTTCCGCGTGGTCGGCGTGTTCCATGCCGCTTCCTCCGCGGATGAATATGTGCTCACCAGCGGTGAAACCGCAGACTATCTCCGCGGCAACGGTTCCCGCGGCTATAAATACACCGAGGACGTCTATCTGATTTTCCGCGGCAATACCCCCACGAAAATCAAGATCGGCATGCAGAACCTCATAGACGACCTCGGCATGATGAACAAAGACGAAAAAGGCAACGCTGTGGAGATCGACTATAATTCCCGCAACGAGATGCTTTCCCCCGCCGCCCTCATCCGTCCGTTCTATGAGCAGGAGACTGTGTGGTTGATGTTCCTGTTCTCCGTACTCCCCGCAGCCATCGCTCTGACCGTGTTCATCTACCTCGACATGCAGAAGAACATCGGAGAGCTGGCCTCCCTTTCCATGATCGGTGCCACGTGGAAGCAGATTTTCCGGATGCAGATTCTGAAATACGGTATCATTTTTCTTATCGTCTTCCCCTTCGGTATTCTCGCCGCGGCCGGACTCATGGGACTGGTCTGTCTCTTTGCCAACCGCATTTCCCCGGATAAAGTCTTCTTGTGGTTCCGCTTTGACGGCTTCTCCGTATTTGTCCTGTTCCTCGTCTGTGCGGGAATCCTGCTTATTGTCACTTATCAGCTTTCCAAACGCATGACGTCCGTGTCCTATACCGAAATGCTGTCCTCCGTCCATGCCGCAGGCAATATCTTCGTTGCCCGTACCTCCGGTCTTCTCTTTGCGGGAGAGCGGATGCTGGACCGGATCGCACTGCTGTTCTTTACCAGAAACCGCAAGGTCAACAAGCTGTTCTGCTTTGTCGTGATCCTGCTCTTCTGCATTGATTCGTTCTTCACCATGCAGGTGTCAAGAGAATACGGCGCAGCCCCGGATGCCGATGCGCTCGCCGCCGCGGATTTCCTGCTCTACGGCGACACGGACGCTTCTCAGGTCTTTGACGCCATGGATCCAACCCTCGGCGAAATTCTCCCCGATATCCCCGGTATTCAGGAGGTCCGCAGAACCTTCAAAATCACCCCGTTCTATCGTTATATCGACGATCTTTCCGTGGATTCCGATATCCAGAAGCAGCTGGTCAGAAACGACGTCAAGGACGGCAAGTTCGGCTCGGTCAACAATCAGCGTGTCTGGAAGCGCGGCCGCACCGATGTGGATTTCATCGGCATGGATGAATCCCTCCTGCGTTATACCGTCGGTCAGGATGTGGTGGACGGCGACCTTTCCAACCTCTATGACAACGAAAAGACCATCGGGCTTGTGGTGCACGGATGGTCCTCTGACGAAAAATACTACCATACCGGCGACAAGCTGGCTCTCCGCTTCACCCGATACGATGACGAAACGGAAAGTCAAAGATCAACGGCGTGGGAGGACTACACCATCGGTGCCGTCATCTACCGCCCCAATGATGACGCTTACTCAGATTTCATCACCGTCTACGTTTCTCCCGATCTCTTTACGGAATGTACCGGCATTGAAGATATCTATTCCTATTCCGTGATCTGTACGGACCAGAAGGAGGACACCCTGTCCGCGGTCCGCGCATCCATGGCGGAGCTGGAAGGAGAACTTCACTTCACGGTCACCGATACCCATGCAGTTCTGGAACAGGCGCGGAAAGAAGCCCTGCATACGGTCCTCTATATCTACATCATGAAATTCTTTGTCATGTTTGTCGCTGTTCTGCTCCTTGCCGCTATGACCCACTTCATGCTGGAGGTCAAAGCTCCGTCCCTGCGTGCGATGTTCTTGATCGGCACAGCCCAGAAACAGCTCATGCGCATCAATATTCTGGAGTTCCTGATCGCATCGGCGTTCAGCTCCATCGCGGGACTGCTGCTTTCCCTGATTGCCACAGCGGCCATTTCCCTGAAATTTGAAATCACGCTGTACCGCACCCCGATGTCGGTCCTGCTCACCGCGCTTTCCATGATCTTCTTGACCGCCGTCAATCTTGCGGTCCCGATCTATATCTGTCAGCGCAATGCCGACAAAATGGGCTTAAATCCCTACGCCCGCTGATTCCTCAAAGAAAAAGGAGACAAAAACCATGGCCATCGTGCTTGAATGCAATAATCTGTCCAAAGTTTACCACCAGGGCGACAATATCATCAGCGCTGTCAAGAACTGTAATTTCACAGTCGAGGAAGGCGAATTTGTCGCCATCGTCGGCACCTCCGGCTCCGGCAAGAGTACCCTTCTGTCCCTCTGCGGCGGACTTGATACGCCTTCCGGCGGCTCCGTCTATATCAACGGCCGGGACATCTACGGTCTGAAA
>JAKSPR010000270.1 GCA_024404655.1 Clostridia bacterium
GGTAGTGTCTCTGGCGTCGGATTTGATATCGAAATTGGCAGAGCCGAGATAGCCGATATCTTCAAGGAAGGCACGGAATTTCTCGGTGAGTTCCGGCTTGTACTCGGTCAGGATGGCTGCATGATTGCCGCGGCCTTTGGGGGTATGTTCTTCCAGGAGTACATGACCCAGACACATCATCTTGACCTTGCGGTCAGAGCCGCAGTAAGCGGTCAGGACGTACATCCCGGAATCGTTGCCGGGAATCATATCCTGCAGGATGATGGAGGCGTCATAGCCGGAAGAAAAAATAGTTTTCACAATCTCTTCGGCACGGGCGGGCGTATCTGCCACGTAGACCTTGTTCATGCCGTCAAAAGGATGCTTCCAGTAGATGATGCTGTTTGCAGGCTTGACGATGATGGGATAGACAAAACCGAGAACTTCTTCGGTGTAATCAGCGGATGTGACGTTATCACCCGGATGGATGACTTTGGTCTTCGGGTACAGAATCCCGTGCTTGTCGCAGAATTTATAGAACCGCTCCTTGGACATGAATTCATCCATCAGACCGATATCGTTATAGGGGACGATGAAACGGGGGCCGAGATTTTCCCGGTTGCGTGCGATGAGATTTGCATAGTCATCGGTACAGCCGAGGATGATCAGCACATCGTCTGCACCGTTGTGCACATTGGCAAAAGCTTTCATTTCAGCAAGGAATACCGCATCAGTGTCCAGTTCCGGCACCGTCTTGAACTTGATGATGCGGGAAGACAGCGTTGCGCTGATCTCATAGCGTCCGAAGCAGTAGGAGGGAACGCCGTATTCCTCGTGGAATGCGCGCGCTACGTTATAACAGTTTAAGTCCGCTCCGATGAGAACGGGGATGATGTTTTTATTCATGATCGTATATCCTCATAAAGATTCCGTTATTTTTCAAGAACGAAGAACCGCTCATACCACACAAGGAACGTAAAGACCGTCCAGATTTTGCGTCCGTTGTTGGCTTTTCCCGCAAAGTGATCGTCAAGAAGCGCGTTGATCTTGTCCGTATCAAAGAATTCCTTTGCATAAGGCGCATTGAAGTAGGCTTTGACATGATCGTAGTATTTCTGCTCTTTCAGCCAGTGGCGGATCGGTACGGGGAAACCGGCTTTCTTACGGTTCGCCCATGCATCGGGCAGCGTGCGGTTGGAGGCCTGACGGAGAACATATTTGGTGTCGATCTCGTTTACCTTGTATTCCGCGGGAATACGCTCCGCCTGCTCCATGATGTGCTTGTCAAGGAAAGGAACACGCAGCTCCAGCGAATGTGCCATGCTCATCTTGTCGGCTTTCAGAAGGATATCGCCGGGCAACCACAAGTGCATATCAAGGAACTGCTTCTTGGTAAGCTCATCTTTATCTGCAACAGAGCGGTAGACTTCGGCAACGATATCCGCAGCGCTCTTTCCGTTTCTGCAGTCGGGAGCCAGATAGTCCGGTGCTTCAGATGGGGAGAAGACCAGCGCTTCACCCATAAAGTAGTCCTCCGGTCTGCCGGATGCACGGAGTAAGAAAGAACGTCCTTTGAACGCGGGCAGAGGCTTTACCAGAGACGCAAGCCCGCGCCGGATGAAACCGGGAACGATCTTCTTGAATTTCCGGACTTCCCTTGTGTCGTTGTACCAGTCGTAGCCTGCAAAGATTTCGTCCGCGCCTTCGCCGGAGAGGACGACTGTGACATGCTCCTTTGCCAGCCGTGCAAGGAAGTAGAGCGGCACGGAGGACGGATTGGACTGCGGCTCATCCATGTGATACTGAATGTCGGAGAATTTGTCAAAGCACTCGTCCGGGGTGATGATCTTTTTATAGTTGGTGATGCCGAGAATCTCTGAAAGCTCTGCGGCATAATCGGTTTCGTCGAAGAACTTGTCTTTTCCGTGGTCAAAGCCGACGCTGAAGGTCTCGTCGGGATGAAGAGATGCGGTGATATAACTGGAATCAACACCGCCGGAGAGGAAGGTGCCGACCCGCACGTCACTGATCTTGTGAGCGGCGACGGATTCATTGACCGCTTTGTCCACCTCGTCGGCGAACTGCGCAGAGGACTTGTTTTCCGTTTCAAAGACGGTGTCCCAGTAGGGTGCAATGGTCAGCTCTCCGTCACGATAGAGATAATAGTGTGCCTGCGGCAGCTTATAAACACCTTCAAAGAAGGTCTCATTGCCGGAGGAATACTGGAAGGTCAGATAGGGACGCAGAGCGTTTTTGTTGACAGCCTTGTGAAAGGACGGATGCTCAAGAAAGCTCTTGATCTCGGAGCCGAATAAGAACGTGCCGTCCGCATTTTTGCAGTAATAATGGGGCTTGATGCCGAAGATATCCCGTGCACCGAACAGGGTGTTTGTCTTTTTGTCGAGGATAACAAAGGCGAACATTCCGCGCAGACGGGAAAGAATGTCGGTGCCGTATTCCTCATAACCGTGTACAAGAACTTCGGAATCCGTGTGGGAATGGAATACATGACCGCGCTCGAGAAGTTCCGTGCGCAGCTCCTCAAAATTGTAGATCTCGCCGTTGAAGGTGAGGACAATGGAACCGTCCTCATTGTACATCGGCTGTGTTCCTGCCTCGGAGAGGTCGATGATGGACAGCCGTCGGAAGCCAAGCGCAAAGGTGTCATCCGTGTAGGTGCCGCCCATGTCGGGACCGCGGTGGACGATGCGGGCCGTCATTGCGTCGAGAATCTTCTTTTTTTCTTCTTCTGTATGAATCCGGTCTGAAAATCCGGCGAATCCGCACATAATCATATTCCTTTCGGGGGTTTTTGAGTTTTGGGTACAGGCGGGAAACCGTCTTCCCGGAATGCCTGTCCGCAAGAGGTTATATTTATTTTATTATACCATGATTGCTGTAATTTTTCAAGTATTATTCATCCTGAACCCAAAAGAAAAGCCCGTTTTTTCTGAAAAAACGTATTTTCAAAAAAAACTTGCATCCGGCAGCATAGTATGGTATAATCAGGATATCAAAGAACAAGCAGAAAAAAGGAGTACGGTATCATGATTTACAGGACTTTGCCCCACGGCGGGGAAAAAATCAGTGTCATCGGCTTCGGCACCTCCGGCGTCGGAGAACAAGGGGTGGAAAATGTGGCGGAAACCGTTCATGAAGCTCTCGATCAGGGAATCAACTATTTTGATATGGCAGGCGGCCATGCAGCCATTTTCCCGGGGATGGGTGAGGTTATGAAAACCAGGCGCAAAGAAGCCATGCTGCAGGTCCATTTCGGCGCGGATTATACTACCGGTGCTTATGGCTGGAATCTGTCACTGGACGGCGTCAAGCGTTCCATCCACTGGCAGCTTGAAAATCTGCATACCGATTACATCGACTTCGGATTCATGCATTGCCTTGATGAAGCATCCGATCTGGAAACTTATATCAAAAACGGTGTTCTGCAGTATCTCCTTGATCTGAAAGATGCCGGGGTTGTCCGACATATCGGCCTTTCTACCCACGCTCCGGCACTTGCGGAAAAGGTTCTTGATCTGCACATTCTCGATATGCTGATGTTTTCCATCAATCCCATGTATGATTACGGACAGGGCGACTACGCCATCGGTTCCGGCAATGAACGGGACCATCTGTATCGCCGCTGTGAAAAGGAGGGCGTCGGTATATCCGTTATGAAGCCCTTCAATGCAGGTCAGTTGCTGGATGCAAAAAAGTCCCCCTTCCATTGCGCCCTGACACCCGCCCAGTGTATTCAGTATGCCCTCGACCGACCCGGCGTGCTCACAGTCATGCAGGGAGCGGCAAATGTGAAGGAACTGAAAGAGAACCTTTCCTATCTTGATGCGGATGAAGCCGCACGGGATTATTCCGTCATCGGCTCCTTCACCCCCGATGAAACAAAGGGGAAATGTGTATACTGCAAACATTGTCACCCCTGTCCCGCAGGCCTGGATATCGGCCTTATCAATAAGTATTATGACCTCGCAAATCTCGGTGATACACTGGCAAGGGAGCATTATCTGACCCTCGGAAAAACCGCCGGAGACTGCATCTCCTGCGGCCACTGCGATCAGCGCTGTCCGTTCCATGTGGCTCAGTCCGATAGAATGAAAATGATCCGGGACTATTTCGGAAAATAAAGATTTCTCCCATCAAAAGCAAGGCACCCGGTCTGCATTTTGGCAGATCGGGTGAAGTTTTGTTTTATCAGCCGACGATGGCAAAGAAATACTTGCGCTTCGCGGAGAAGATCACATTGTCGCCGTCGGTGACAAG
>JAKSPR010000271.1 GCA_024404655.1 Clostridia bacterium
GAGCACACCTGTACCAGTGCCATTGTCCCCTCATACAAGTAAGCCTCTCATAAGGTACAGATTGCTTTTTGAGGGGCTCAATTTCTGGTTTGTTATTCTGCCATCTGCTGTTTGTGGTACTGCAGCGTATAAAGACCGTAATACTTTCCGCCCTGCGCCAGCAGTTCATTATGCGTGCCCTGTTCGAGAATTTCACCGTGGGACAGCACATAAATGCGGTCGGCGTGCTGAATGGTGGAAAGACGGTGCGCAACAATCAGCATCGTGCCGATGTGCTTCATTTTTTCAAGAGAATCCTGAATCAACACTTCCGTCTCGGTATCAATGTTGGCGGTCGCCTCATCGAGAATCATGACAGAAGGCTTGTGAATGATGGTCCGTGCAAAAGAGAGCAGCTGTCTCTGACCGGAGGAGAAGTTATTGCCGCGTTCACGGACGATCTCGTCAAGACCGCCTTCCAGACGGTTGATAAAGGAATCCGCATTGACATATCGGCAGGCTTCCATGATCTCTTCATCGGAAATATCTTCCCTGCGCAGGACGATATTGGACCGGATGGTGCCGGAGAACAGGAACACATCCTGCAGCATCTGTCCGAAATGACTGCGCAGACAGGACAACTTGATCTTGCGGATGTCTATGCCGTCAATGAGAATTTCACCCTTCTGGATATCATAGTTACGGCAGATGAGCGACAGAATTGTGGATTTACCGGAACCGGTAGAACCGACGAACGCCACATTCTCCCCGGCATTCACATGGAAAGACACATCTTTGAGCACCCATTCATCAGGAACATAGGCAAACCACACATGGCGGAACTCGATTTCTCCGCGGATATCATCAAGTTCGATGGCATCCTCCGCGTCCACGACCTTCGGTTCCATATCAAAAATGGTGAAGATCTTTTCCGCCGACGCAAAAGCACTCTGCAGCCAGTTGAACTGCTCTGCAAGGCTCTGTATCGGGTTGAAGAACTTGGAGATATACATATAGAAGGTGACGATGGTACCGCTGGTGAAAGCCTGACCGAGGAACTGACCGCCGTGGATATAACCGCGTCCTGCCAGATAAAACAGACACAGGACCGTGGAAATATACAGCATATAGACCGTCGGACGGAAGATACCGAAGACGAGAATCTGCTGCTGTTTGGAACGGCTGAGATTCTTATTGCGTCGGGAAAAATCTTCCAGCTTTTTTTCTTCCCGGTTGAAGATCTGAGTGATCTTGATACCGGAGAGATTTTCGGATAAATAGGTGTTGATATCCGTGGTACCGTCCTTGACGCGGCGGTAGGCACGGCGGGAGAATTTGCGGAAAATCAGCGTGAAGATCACAATGAACGGCACAAAGCACAGAACCAGCAGTGTCAACGCATAGTTGAGCATCAGCATTGCCGCGAGGACACCGATGATGACAAAGGCATTCTTAATCAGGTTGACAAGAATATTTGTGAACATCATGGAAATGGCGCCGGTATCGTTTGTCACTCTGGTGACCAGCTTACCGACGGGAATAGCATTGAGCTGTTCATGAGAAAGGCTTTCGATGTGAACGAACAAATCTTCCCGGATGGCGGAAAGAATTTTCTGTCCGGTCTTCTGCAGAAGAATTGCCTGCACATAAGAGCTGATCAGAGACACCACCAGAATGGAAGCATAAACGATGACATTCTTCCAGAGGTCAGAGAGCACAAATTCTCCCTTTACCATTTCCTCGATCCGTCCGATCAACAGAGGGGAGATGATATCATAAGCGATGGAGAACAGCATGATCAGACCGATAAACACAAAAGTAAGCGCATGAGGCTTTGCATAGTGCATCAGACGCTGAATGATCTCTCTGTCGGACATATTGCGGTCAAAACCGATGGCTTCTTTCTTATTCTTCATGAACGCATAGGCCAGAACAAAGCAGAGGGTCAGCGCGCCGACGACAGCACCGACAGCAAGGAGCGGAAAATACTCATACATTAGCGTGCACCTCCTCAGCGTGTTCTTCTTCGAGTTTCTGCAGATCGACCATCTTCCGATATGCCGGGCAACGTTCATAGAGTTCCGGATGCGTTCCCACATCCACAACCCGTCCATCATCAATGAAGATGACCTTATCCATCTGCTCGATGGTGGAAATACGGTGCGCGATCAGAATGGTCGTGCGCTTTTCACGGCTGCTTTTCAGGTTATCAAGGATCACACGCTCGGTTTTCGTATCAACAGCGGAAACGGAGTCGTCAAGAATCAGAATCGGCGCATTTTTCAGCAGTGCACGGGCTATACTGATTCTCTGCTTCTGACCGCCGGAGACAGTCACGCCGCGCTCGCCAAGAATGGTTTCATACTGATCGGTGAACTCTGCGATATTGTCATGGACGTCAGCCAGCCGTGCGGCCTGCTCGATGACAGCGGCATCAGCGTTATCCACAGCAAAAGCGATATTGTTTGCAATGGTATCACTGAACAGAAAGTTATCCTGCGGAACATAGGCTGCTGCCTCACGTACCTGCCGGATCGGAATATCGTTGACATCGTGACCGTCAAGGAAGATCGTTCCGTCGGGAACATTGTAAGTTCTGAGAAGCAGATCAACAATGGTGGTTTTGCCGGAACCTGTCTTGCCCACAAGACCGACACGTTCTCCGGCTTCGATGGTAAAGGAAACATTCTCAAGAACGTCAAATTCGCCGTCGGGATAACGGAAGGTCAGATTTCTGAACTCAATTCTGCCCTCGGTCTCGCCATCAAAAGGAACAACGCCGGGACGGTCGATGACATCCTGCTTTGCATCCAGCAGTTCGGAAATACGCCCAAGGGAGGCCTTGCCGCGGGAACCCATTTCGATCAGCTGGGAGATCGCCATGACCGGCCAGACAACAGCGGTAAAGTAGCCGATGAACTCCACAAGCTCACCCGCGTTGAAGCGTCCGAGATAGACCAGATATCCGCCGTAGCCGAGGATGACACAGATGACGGATTCGACAAACAGGGTGACAAAGATATTCAGAAGCGTTGAAATTCTCGTATAATCGACGTTGGTGTCCTCGTTATTCTTATTGAGCTTCTTGAACGCCATCAGCTCCGCTGTCTCTTTGACAAAAGCTTTGATGACAGCGATGCCGGAAAAGCTCTCCTGAGAGAAATCGGAAAGGTCGGAAAAGGCTTCCTGACGCTTTTCCCACTTTTTTCTCATATATTTGCTGACGATGGTACCGACAAGGAACAGAAAGACCATGGGAATCAGGGACAGCCCGGTCAGAACCAGATTCATGCGGAACATCTTCACCACAGCAAGGATGCCGAGGAACGCCGCATCAAAGAACATTAAGATTCCGGAACCGAAACAGTCCTGGACGGTCTCAAGGTCATTGGTGAAAAGAGACATCAGATTGCCGACCTTGTTGACCTGATAATACTGATGGGATAAATCCTTTGCATGGTCGAACATCCGAAGACGGATATCCGTTTCCACACGGATGGCGGAACCGAAGAAGCAGATACGCCACAAAAACCGGCAGAAGACCATAATGCAGATGACAAAAATCATCGGCAGACAGATCTCATCCAGAAGGAAATTCATATCGAAAGGCACCACATTGCCGTCAACGATACCACTTCCCGTGTTCATGCCGTTGATCAGCATCCGGTAAAATTCCGGGACACGAAGCTGGAAGAAGTCGACCAGAATCAGCGCTGCCAGACCAAGCAGCAATACCGGGGCGTAACGCAGATAATAGCGATTGATATGCTTACCGAAAATCACAGATTCTGTCCTCCGTTTTGAAATAATGCTTCATAGACGCAGTCACTCATGATCTGATTGCCCTTTGCACTGGGGTGCAGATGATCACCGGAATCGTACTGTTCCTGCATGGCAGAGGGATTATCCTCCCGCCGCATGACAAGATCAAAATCGACAACACCGTCCGCCTCCGTCTGGGTGCGGATCCAGTCATTGACAGCGCAGCGCAGCTCCTCGCGGAACGGCAGATAGGTACGCCACCCCTCGATGGGAAGAATTGTGCAGAGATAGACCCGCAGGCCAAGTTCTCTTGCCCATGCGATGTACTGCCGGAAGCCGTCAATCAGTTCTTCTTTGGTGGGCAGATCGGACATCGGGCGAACGGGATTGATGCCGTCCGGGTGGATGATATCATTGATACCGTGGAGGATGACAACAGTATCTGCCCCCGCTGTCGTACATTCCTGCACGAAGCGGACAGGACCGGAAGCACCGTAAGCACGGTAGATCGG
>JAKSPR010000272.1 GCA_024404655.1 Clostridia bacterium
GACTAATTCCTGGTCTGAGTGACAAGACTTGAACTTGCGGCCTCTACCACCCCAAGGTAGCGCGCTACCAACTGCGCTACACCCAGACGTTTATGGGGATCACTTGCTGGTGATGTATTCATCACTCAACATTTGAAATTATACCACAGAATACATGATCTGTCAAGGGGTTTGCAAAATTTTTTTGATTTTTTCTGGATTGTTTTGTGAGAGCGTAAAATATCTCCGTCAATTCCACCCGGCAGCAAAGGAAAAAACTGACAAGTAATGCGAAATACAATCAGGATATCAAAGAATCCACTGCATTGGTTGACATGGCAGCAACCCTGTGTTATAATTGAGAAAATGCCGGCAGAGAGCGTCAGCGGCTGTTTCTATTCGTGGGAAGGGAGCTACGCAGCTGTGGTTATTTCAGGACCGGCTATGAATTTTTGGCGCGGGAAGCTTCAGATCTGTATTCTGATGCTTCGCCGCCTGATAAAGGAGTGAAACGCAATGAATCTCCCGAATATCCAGCCTGCAGACCGTCCCATGGAAGACCAGACCATGCGCGGGATGACCGATGACCTTACAAGGAACAAAGACTTTGTCGACCTGCGTCTTCTGATCGATGACAAAACAGTCTTGAAGAATCCCCACAAGGGCTGGTTCTGGCACTATGTGGACAACGGGCTCCGACGTCCGCAGTACAGGGACCGGACGTCCGAGGATGACGATCTTACCGATTTCCCGGCGCTCAATCATCTCTATCTGCGCTTTGACTGGTCGGATATTGAGAAGAAACGGGGACACTATGATTTCTCATCGTTGGATGCGATTATGGAACGATGGGGAACACATGGATATACCTTCTCCCTGCGGGCCTGTGCTTTTGAGGGCGGAGGAGAACTGGACTTTGCCGCACCCCGTTATGTCTTTGAAGAAGGCGCGAAGTGTTACCGTCTGCCCGACGGGGTGACCCATCCCGACTACGGTGATCCCCATTTCATGGAACGTCTGGAAGCCTTCATGGAGGTTTTCGGCAAAAAGTACAACGGCGACAAGCGCATCGAGCTCGTGGATATCGGCACCTACGGTACATGGGGTGAAGGACATACCGTCTGTGGTGACGGTGTGATTTACCCAACGGAGGTTGTCAAGCGGCACTTTGATCTGCATGCCAAGTATTTCCCGGATACCTTTGTGCTCTGCAACGATGATCATATCGCGGGACGTATGGCACATGGAAAAGAAGAGGTCCTTGATATGCTGGACTATGCTGCAGCAAGAGGCTTCGGCGTACAGGATGATTCCATCTGCTGCGATGGTTATTCCACAGATTGTGATTATGATACCATGCGCGCTCCATGGGCCTTTGAACGCCTCTATCATAATGCGCCATCCTGCATTGAATTTGCTCATTATACCTATATCCGTCCGGAATTTGACTGTTATTTCCGCGATGGTTTCACCATCATTGAAGCACTGAAACGCTCCAGGGCAACCTTTGCCGGATTCCACGGTTATCCCCGCGACTGGCTCGCAAGAGAACGGTATCTCACGGAATACTGTGCCAACCGCCTCGGCTACTGGTTCTTCATTCCCTATGCGGTGGTGCCTCCCATGCAGAACAGCGCACATAATGTGATGAAGCTGAAAATCGAAAATCACGGCTGGGCTAAGGCCTATTGGAACTTCACGCTGAAAGTCCGTCTGTCCGGTACGGGCGGAGAGAAGATCATTGCCTCCGATTTTGATCTGCGTACCCTCGGTCCCGATTCCGGTGCGGAAGTTACAATACCGCTTGATCTGAGAGGACTTTCCGAGGGCGAATACGCTGTCTCTGTCGGCATTTTTGACGGTGATCGTCCGGTAAAACTCGCCATGAAGGAAAATGCGAGAGTGGGAGATTTTTACGAAATCTGCAGAGTTCATGCTGCAGGTATTTAGAAAACGGTCATATCCCGGCTTCCCCATCATCAGATGAAACATGGATCCGTAAAACTACATTTTTACATTTGAAATATATTTTTGTTTTTTTCCTCCGATACGGTTGACAATCCCCGGAAATTGTTTTATACTGATATCAAGAGAAACCGGTGCCGTGAGATTACCGTACGGCGCTTTGAAAAAGGAGAACGAAATCATGAAGATTCAAACTCAGCGTATTTTGTCTGCAGCTCTTGCCCTCCTGACGGTCAGTGCTGCGCTTGCTTCCTGCGGTGAGACCGCAGAAACGCCTGTTTCCGGAACCGGAAATCAGACAGAAGCTGTTACTGAACCCGTCACCGAAGAAGGCGGCGTCCGTGATAATATCAAGGATAATCTGCCTGATGATCTGGACTTCGGCGGCAGGACCTTCCGTATTTTCTATGCAAATGATATCGGCCAGGGAGACCTCATTGAAGGTCCGGAAGAACAGACCGGCGATATTGTCGATGATGCTGTTTTCGCCTGCAACAATGCTGTCAGAGACCGTCTGAACGTCGATCTTGTCTATTCCTCCGACGATACCGCCGCATGGAACACCATTGCAGGCATTGTATCCAAGCAGATTATGGCGGGGGACAGTACCAATGACGTGTTCTTCGGTCAGCAGTACGGTATGGCGACCCTGATCTCCGACGGCGGTCTTGTCAACACCTATGATCTCGAATATATTGATTTCAGCCAGCCCTGGTGGAACAACAGCTACATGAACGAAATGTCCATCGGTCATGACAAGCGTTTCTATCTGCAGGGTGATTATACGTTGTCCGCTGTCAAGAATCCCCATGTCTTATTCTTCAACAAGTCCATGTATCTGCGGTATTACGACAGCGCAGATGATCTCTATGCAGAGGTCCTTGATGGAAAATGGACACTCGACCATCTGGCGGCTATTGCACGCGATTCCTTTGTCGACCTCGACAACAACGGTAAATCCACAGAGGACGACCAGCTTGGTTATGTCACTAATCAGGCAGCCGCCTCCACGGATCCCTTTGCATACTGCGCAGGCATTCCCTTTGTCACCCGTGACGCAGAAGGCAATGTTACCATTGATATGTATCAGGAACGTGCGGTCACGCTGGTGGAAAAGGTCGTTTCCTTCTTCCATCAGGAAGGCAGCAGTTATCTCAATGAGCGCAGTGTCGCCGAAACCTTCATGAACGGCAAGTCCATGTTCCTCGGCATCCATCAGCTGGGCTCCGCAAAGGGTCTGCGTGAAATGAAGGAAGACTTCGGATTCCTGCCTTACCCCAAGCTGGAAGAATCTCAGGAGCGATACTATTCCATTCTCGCCGATATCGTTCTGACCGGTATCGTTCCGTCTTCCTCAATGAATACGGATATTGCCGGCGCGGTTCTGGAGGCACTGAACTCCGAAACCTACCGTACCGTCACTCCCGTCTGGTATGAAACTGCGCTGAAAGTCAAGTATGCCCGTGACGATATTTCCTCCCAGATCATCGACCTTGTCCATGACTCCGCGACGACCAACTTCCTCTATGCGTTCTCTCCCTGTCTGAATACCATCGGTGTCTATATGCGGGAACTGGTTGCAAATGGTTCCACCGACTATATGTCGAAGATCAAAAAGTCCGAAAAGGCCGTCAATAAGGCCTTTAATAAGCTGATCACCGCATACGAAAACAACAACTGATTTTCCACTCTCAAAAAAATCCTATAGATTGTGGTTAAAATGCCATAGAGGAGTTGCCAGTTTGTTACTGAAAGGTTGTTTTTTTCTGAAGTCCGGCAGCCAGCTGGTGTCGTCTGTGAGTTCCTGGTAGTAAAGATATTCAAAATCAAAGGCTTCCAGCAGGTCCTGAACATCAGTAAATTCCTGTTCATTTACAAGACGGTTTTCTATAGTGGAAAGAGCCTTTTTACGTGATTCAAGTTTTTCAGAGTCTTCGTCAAATGGAACCGGAGTATACTGATTCATAAGAGAAAGAATTGCCTTTTCATCAGCATTTTCTTTGAGCCACTGTAAAACTTCTGCAGTTTCTTCAAATTTTCCAGGAAGGAAAAGATGTCTGATAATAACTCCCTGCAGCATTTTATCCCGAGGTTCTCCTGGTTCAGCCCATTCTACAGGTTTTGCATTTTCAGGTTCTTCTATTTCTTCAATATTAAGAGGATTGTTTTCAATCATCCATTTAATGGCTTTAGTAGCAACTTGTGGATAGTCTGGAGCGGCAAATAGTTTTTTAGAAAAATCTGAATTCAGTGTTTTTAGGTCCGGAAGCCAGATGGTAACAAGACCTTT
>JAKSPR010000273.1 GCA_024404655.1 Clostridia bacterium
AAAGAGCGGAAAACGCTTCCGCAATGAGCTTTACACCTTCAATGAAGGCACCGCCGTCAATGTGACCTTTTCCTCTGACGGTCAGATCGCCATGGAGCTCGGCGGCATCTCCCATGAGGACCGGATCCCGACCGATGAGGAAACCGAAGTTCTCACCGAGGATATGCAGTCTTTCTGCGCCGAGTTTGCGGATTTTGAACGCCGTCTCAAAGCCAAAGGCGTGGTGGTCGGCAGCCGCATCGCGCTCTCTCCACCCACAGCCGAACACGCCGCCATCATCAATGTGGATGATTATGAAATCAAGAATCAAGACCGCGTGACGGAAATGACCACAAAGGAACGGCGGAAAATCGTGCGCGCAAAGAAATCGATGCATAAGGAGATCTGACCGATGGCAAACGAAAAATATAAAGTCTGTCCCGTCTGCGGAGAACACAACCGCCCGAGCTCCCTTGAATGTCGGAAATGCGAAACCGACTTAACCGGTGTCCGCGTGGTGGACAGCGAAACGGAGCAGCTGCAAGGCGGCATCCCCGATCCCATGATCCGCGTGGAAACCGGAGACGAATACGTCCGTATCTGCTCGGAATGTGGTGCCGAAAACCCTGCCCAGGCAAGAAAATGCGCATCCTGCGGCGAAGATATCTCCGATATCCTGCCGACCAAGAAAACCGGCGGAACAGAGACGTCCGGCGGAGAGGAAACCCACGTCTGCGCCTATCAGTTGATTTCCCATGACGGCTCCTATATGAAAGAAATCGACAAACCCGTTGCCGTGATCGGACGGGATGCGGAGCTGTCCGATTATCTCTCGGATAAACTCTATGTCAGCCGCCGTCAGGCGGAGATCGTCATCACCGCGGATATGTTCTTTATCAAGAATCTGTCAAAGACCAACAAAACCTTTGTAAACGATATCGAGCTGGAGGGAGAGGTGCCCGTGGCTCTTCACGACGGCGACGAAATCGGCCTCGGCGGAAAGGTCATCGACGGAGAACGGCAGAGCCTCGCCGGATATTTCATTTTCCGGGTGCTTTCATGAACGCCGCACGGCTTTTATACCCCGTAAAGACGCTGGGACCGGGGAATCGGATCGGTCTCTGGCTCTGCGGATGCAGAAGAGGCTGTCCCGGCTGCTCCAATCCCGAACTCTGGGAGCAAAAACCGGAATATGAGATCACAACGGAACGGCTTCTTTCGCTGATCCGGAGGATTACCGGACAGCATCCCGTCGACGGTTTCACCATTTCCGGAGGGGAACCCATGGATCAGGCAGAAGCGCTTGCAGATCTGCTCCCGGCGCTTACAGAGATTTCCGGGGATATCCTCATCTATTCCGGCTATACGATAGAAGAGCTGAAAAGCCGTCACGACGCGGCGACCGATGCGGTTCTTTCCCATGCCGCAGTTCTTGTGGATGGTCCTTATCTTGAAGAACGCAACCAGGGTGCGATTTTGCGCGGGTCCGATAATCAGCGGGTCCATATCTTAAAAGAACAGTATTCCGGAATCTATCATGAGTACCTTTCTAAAAATCATAATCAGATTCAGAATTTCACCACATCTGACGGCATCGTGTCCGTCGGAATCCATAACAGGGGCTTTACCAGAGGGCAGGACACCTCCCGGGAAGCCCAGGAAAAAGGAGGGCAAACATGAACGAGTATATTGCAAAATGGCATAAGGAACTTGCCATTTTCAGCCGTATCAAGCCGCTGATCCTCATCGAGGGCAATGTCCTGGATGTCTACCGATATCCCGAAGAAGGCAGCATTTCCAAGGGCAGCATCCTGCGTCTGCCGGAATATCTCCATTATAATTTCACAGACCTCGGCTATCATACCATTGTGTTCTATGACAGCATGCAGGGCTTCTATAACAGCTGTGAGGACGGTCATATCCAGTCTTTTGCAGCCCTCACCCATTCCCGGATTGAGGGAAACTGCATCCGCTGTGACTTCAAAGGCAAGAACAGCCCCGCTCCCGCCCTCGTCCGTGCGGCAGTCAGCCAGAACAAAGAACCTGTCGCCATCATCATGAATCTGGCATCCCGCTATATCGTCTCTCCTGATAATATTGACCAGGCGGAGGTGGACAGCTTCACGAATCTGCTCCACGCCTCCATCGAAGCAAAAGACGTCCGCTGCGATGCCGGGACCTTGAAGAACATCGTCATCCTGATCGTCAATAAGGTCAACGATATCCCCGCATGGTTCTATCTAGACAATCCCAATGTCAAGACCATCACCGTGGGCACGCCCACCAAAGAGGAACGGGAGCTTCTTGTCAAAGGCGAGAACTTTGAGAGCTTCTTTGCTTCGGACGTCTACGATGAAGATATCCCGTACTACGAAGAGCACCCGGAAGAACTGGAAAAAGTGCAGGACAAATTTGTCGGTCTTACAGAAGGGTTCAGCTTTACCGAGATCAACGGTCTGCGCCGTCTCTGCAAGAACGAGCGCACCCGCATCCGCAATATGTCCCAGATCATCGACCTTTACCGTTACGGCATCAAGGAAAACCCGTGGGACAATCTCGACGCAAAGGAACTGAGAAACGCAAAGGAGATCTTTGAAAAGCGGGTCAAAGGCCAGAACCTTGCCGTTTCCAAAACGCTGGATGTCATCAAGCGTGCCGTCACAGGCATGTCCGGGCTGCAGGGTTCTTCCCACGCAAAACCCAAGGGCATCCTGTTCTTCGCCGGTCCCACCGGTACCGGTAAAACAGAGACCGCCAAGACCCTTGCCGAAATGCTGTTCGGCGATGAGAGTCTCTGCATCCGCTTTGATATGAGCGAATACAGTCAGGGACACAGCGACCAGAAGCTGCTTGGCGCTCCTCCCGGCTATGTAGGCTATGAAGCCGGCGGTCAGCTTACCAACGCCGTGAGGGAACATCCTTTTTCCATTCTCCTGTTTGACGAAATCGAAAAAGCTCACCCCTCCATCTTCGATAAATTCTTACAAATCCTCGAAGACGGACGTATGACCGACGGACAGGGAAAAACCGTCTATTTCTCCGAATGTGTCATCATCTTCACAAGCAACCTCGGCATCTATACAAGAGATCCCTATGGTGTCAGAGAACCCAATGTCACCCCGGAATTGGAATATCCCGAGGTTCAGGAAAAGGTTCGCTCCGCCATTGAAGACTATTTCAAACTGGAACTGGGCAGACCGGAGATCCTCAACCGCATCGGCGAGAATATCGTGGTCTTTGACTATATCCGTCCCGATGTAGCGGCAGAAATTCTGTATGCCCAGATCGACAAGATCACAAAACGTCTCTATGCCGAAAAGCGCATCACGCTGGAGATCACCGATGGTGTCCGGAAAAAGCTCCTTGAAAAAGCGCTTGATAATCTGGATAACGGCGGACGCGGTATCGGCAATATCGTCGAAAGTCTGCTCATCAATCCTCTCGCCCGCAGCCTCTTCGATGAAGAGATTAAGGAAAACAAGCGCGTGATCCTTGAGGATATCGATGCGGAGAACGTCCCCTATGCGCTCACCTGCCGTTTTGAGGATACGCTATGATCACGGGAACTGTGACAGTCTGTACCCGTCACGGTCTTCATCACACCGTCAGTGAAGACGCCGTGCTGGTCGGCGATATCGTCCTCTCGGATGGCGCCGGGAGTTTCCCGCTGTCGGATGACGGCTTTGTCTGCCTTGCAGACGGGGTCGGCGGCAACCGGGGCGGCGCAAAGGCGTCGGATTTTGTTCTGAAAGCACTTGCCGGAAAACTGCCAGAGGGCGCGGATGACCTGAAAGCCATGCTTTTATCCGTCAATGACGATCTGATCAGAGAGGGAAACGCTTCGGGCTGTTCCCGGATGGCGACGACGCTGACCGGAATCTGCCGGACCGGAGACCGCTTTTATCTCATCCACATCGGCAATACCCGCGCCTGCATCAAGCAGGGGCGGTATTTCAAGCAGATTACAACGGATCACACCACATATCAGCTCTTAAAACTGCTCGGACGAACAGATGAGGCGGAATCCTGCAATAAGAGCGAGCTTTCCAACTGCTTCGGCGGCGGTAATGCGGCTTACGCAGCAAGATTATCGGTGACAGAAATCACGCCCGCAAAGCGCATCATGCTCACCTCCGACGGCGTTCACGATGCGGTATCCCTTGATGATCTGGAAGAGATCGAAGGGAACACCGAATCCCCGGAGGCTGCCTGCGAAGCGATCCT
>JAKSPR010000274.1 GCA_024404655.1 Clostridia bacterium
GAACTGACCGAAATCACAGATGCAGTAGAAGAGGCTCCCGCTGATCCTGCTGCCGAAAACGGAGAACTCCTGGCTGCCGCAGACACATCTGATGCAGAAGCACCTGCCGAAGAAACTCCCACCGAGGAAACCGCAGCAGCAGAAGGAACTCCCGACGACACCGTTGTCCCCGCTGTCGAGACAAGCCGGAAAAAGCATCACAAAGCCGGTCTCTTTATCGGAATCGGCGCAACCGTCGTTGCTCTCGGTGCCATTGCTGCAACACTGCCCCTCGGCAGAAAAAAGAAAAATAAGAACAAGAAAAAGATCAGGAAATGATTTTTCAGGCTGACACGGAATTTGTGTCAGCCATCTTTTTTTGATTTCCCGGAATCCTTTATGATTTTCTGGAATCTTCTGTGATTCCGTGGAAACTGTTGACAGATTTCACGCAATATGGTATACTGTTTTTATCGCGGAATCCCCCATTTTTCACAGTTTCACATATTACAATCAAAGGAGATTACCCCATGAATTCTAATGTCCGTCCCGAAACCATGGAACGCATCACAACCCCTGCCCAGGCAGAAGCCTTCATCGCAGAACAGGTCGCCGAGATCCGTGCACAGGTTGGCGATAAGAAGGTCCTGCTCGCCCTCTCCGGCGGTGTCGACTCTTCCGTCGTTGCAGCCCTGCTCATCAAGGCCATCGGCAAGCAGCTCATCTGCGTACACGTCAACCACGGTCTGATGCGCAAGAATGAAAGCGAACAGGTCGTCGAGGTCTTCAAGAATCAGCTCGATGCAAACTTAATCTACATTGATGCCACCGACCGCTTCCTTGACAAGCTCGTCGGCATTGCCGCTCCCGAAGCAAAGCGCAAGGTCATCGGCGGTGAGTTCATCGAAGTCTTCGCTGAAGAAGCACGCAAGCTCGAAGGCGTTGAGTTCCTTGCACAGGGCACCATTTATCCCGATATTCTTGAAAGCGAAAAGGGTGTCAAGGCACACCACAACGTCGGCGGTCTGCCTGCTGACCTCGCAGAGAAGTTTGAGCTTGTCGAGCCCGTCAAGCTGCTGTTCAAGGACGAAGTCCGTGTTGTCGGCTGTGCGCTCGGCCTGCCCGCTGAAATGGTCTACCGTCAGCCCTTCCCCGGCCCCGGTCTGGGTGTCCGCTGCCTCGGTGCCATCACCCGTGATCGTCTGGCTGCTCTCCGTGAAGCAGATGCCATTGTCCGTGAAGAATTTGACAAGGCTGGCCTCACCGGCAAGGTCTGGCAGTTCTTCGCCATCGTTCCGGACTTCCGCTCCACCGGCGTCAAGAACGGTGCCCGCGTGGAAGACTGGCCCGTCATCATCCGTGCCGTCAACTCCGTTGATGCTATGACCGCAACCGCTCCCCAGCTCCCGTGGGAGGTTCTCACCACCATCACCAACCGCATCCTCGCCGAGGTCCCCGGTGTCTGCCGCGTCCTCTACGATATGAGTCCCAAGCCTGTAGCTACCATCGAGTGGGAATAATATTAAATCCCGATATTCCTTGCCGGGCGTGTTCACCCCGGCAGGGAATATTTGATTTTGATCTGTAAAATTATACTCACCGAACCATTCACGACGTAAAATTGCAAAACGAACGCACATCCCTTCGTCTGCAAACGGTTCTTAAAATGGACCTTCATGAAAGGAATGATCACAAATGAAAAGATGGATCAGCTTATTTATCACCTGCATGCTCCTCTTCACCTGCACGGCATGCGGCGCAAAAAAGAACCCCGATGACAACGGCGGCGATGTCGGCGGCGACTGGCATACATGGGCCGGCTATGTTCCGATGGAATGGAAGACGCCGGACGGTACGGAAACCATTTATATGGAATCCAGAAGCAGTGACGGCGCATTCCGCATCATTGCAGAGGGCACAGAATACACCCCGATCTGTGACTGCACGCTGCCGCAGGCAGAAAGCCACGACTGGGGCATGATCCAGAACTCCATCCATTGCGAAGACCGCAATGAAGACGGCTACGACGATATCGTTCTCAAGGATTCGGACGGAAACACGGAAAATGAGCTTGTATACGTCTGGAATACCGAGAGCAAACGCTTTGAACGCACAGATCACTGATTTCCGGAGGAATAGAATTTATGGAAACTGTCCGTATGAGTTCAGAGGAGCTTGAAAACAGATTAAAGCCCTATGTAAGAACGATCAATCTCTGCAATGTACTGGGCTATGCCGCCGGTGCTGTGATTCTGCTGGGAGTGATTCTTCTGATCGCTCACATCGTCCCGACTGCTGTCGGCGTGCTGATCATCGCCATAGGTATTATACTGACCGTCATTCTGCAGTCAGTCACCGCATCCAACAGAGCAAAATACAACAAGCTGGTTATGGAACAGCGCGGCGCGGATATTGAAGAAGCCGTTTCCTCCTGCTTCGGTCCGGACCAGGAGAGCGAAACAAACCCCGATGCGCTTGCTGGTCGTGTGGAGGAGAATATCAAAGAATGCGGTCTTCTTGATCAATGGAAACGTTGTACAATCAATTCCCACCGGAAGGGTATCCACAATAGTATGGCCTTTGAAACGTTCAATGCCATACTGGAAGCAGAAGTCAAGCATTACGGGACTGGTTCCGAAGGAGAACCCGAAGTTACGATCAGTCTGGAACCCATCTTCAACGGTAGTTTTATCGTATGTGAGATTGACCGTGCTACATACGGCTCCATCATCATCCGTAAAATTGCGGATCAAAAAAAGCGCAGTGAATTTGCAAACTATCATACCAGCGACAGCTCGTTTGATGCTCTTTTCGACGTCTATGCCGCTGATCCCACAGAAGCCGCCTGCCTAATCCCGGAACTGATCGGAAGTATCAAAGCGCTGGATGAAATCACATCTTGCAATCTGTCTGGAATCTCAATGCAGGGACAGACGCTGACCCTCGCTATGAACAGAGAAAAATTTATGAATATGCAGGGCGCAAACACCCTTCACGTCGATGATCTTCTGAATAATCTCAAAACCTCTCTTGCACACACCACTGCAATCCTTGACATAATTCACGATATGAAAGCGCAGCTTCGCTGAACCGTTGCGCTGAAGGAAAATTCTGTTTTATGAACATTCCTGTCATCAAAGGACGCAGACTGAATAAGCTGCTCTGCTTGACGTTTCTGTCTATGGCACTCGTTTTTCTGATTATCGCGGGTATTTACCGCCTTTCCGGTGAGCCTGTGCTCGCAGAGGTTTTATGTGTCCTTGCCGGTATTGTCGGCATCTTCTGCCTCTTTTACGGTTTTCTGTGGTTCATCTACTACCGTACCGAACAGAAGCGGCAGACAAAGCTGATGCGTGCGGCAGAGATCCTCGCACAGGACAGCGAGGAAGAGCGTGCGGATGATCACGAGTTCATCATCCCGCGTGAGGCACTGACAGAGGCCGCATGGCATCATTTCCGCAGCATCGCTCTTGCCCTCGTCATCGCAGCTCTCACCGCATTTATGATCGTCTATGGGATACTGCTTATTACAAACGGATTCGGCGGTATCGCACATCTGCTCATCACGGCTCTTTTCTGTTTTCTCGTCACCCTGCCCGGAACGCTGGTACAGTATATCATCTACAGAAACTATGCTCGCTCCGTGCCCGGACGCATCCTGCTCTTCCCCGGAAAGCTTCTTGTGGACGAAAGACAGTTCACCGTGCGGGATATCGAAAAAGTCACGATCAGCTCCTACCGGAGCGCAAACAGCAGCTCCGCAGCGCTTTATCGCAAGCTGACCGTTCAGACAGCGGGCAGAACCTTTACCTATACCATCGACTACCGTGCCGCCGGAGGCAATCCACGCTGGGCGGGATACGGTCTGCTGCTTGTGTCCTTACAGACCTGGGCGCAGCAGAACCGGGTAACGCTTGTGGTCGACTATATGAACTGAACATCGTGCAAAACAGCCTCCGGCCGAAACCGGAGGCTGTCTGTTTTCTCTTTACTTTGTATAATCCTCGCATGCCTTGATGTAGGCAAGCAAGTTTTCCAGCGGTACTTCCGGCTCCAGAAGGTGGGTGGGACCGACGAACAGACCGCCGTGCTCCCCGGCAATGTCAAGGTTTTCAAATACCTTGCGGCGCACTTCTTCCGGTGTTCCGAAAGGCATGACGCTCTGGGTACCGATGGTCCCGTGGAAGGAGAGCTTATCGCCGTACTGGTCGTGAATCTGA
>JAKSPR010000275.1 GCA_024404655.1 Clostridia bacterium
GGTCAGCCGGACCGTGTGCTCTTCGGCTCCGGTGCCATCCGTGATACCCTCTGTGGGCTGAATTTCCGCATTTCCGCTCATTCTTTCTATCAGGTCAACCGCGATGCGGCGGAGCTGCTCTACCGCACCGCCATCGAAATGGCAGAACTGAAAAGCGGCGATACCATCCTTGACGCATACTGCGGTATCGGTACCATCGGCATGACCGCGGCATCCCTCATCCCCGGTCTGCGCGTGACCGGCGTGGAATCGAACGGCGACGCCGTCCGTGACGCCATTGCCAATGCCAAGGCCAACCGCATCCAGAATATCCGCTTCTACCGCGACGACGCCGGTCATTTTCTCGATACCGCAAAGGATTTCCATCCCGCCGCCGTCATCCTCGACCCGCCGCGGGACGGCTCGGATGAGGTGTTCCTCTCCGCTCTCGTCAGAGCAAAGCCGGAGAAGATCGTCTATATCTCCTGCGGCCCCGAAGCACTTGCACGCGATCTTGCGTATCTCACAAAATCCTATCATGTTGAACGCATTGTCCCTGGTGATCTTTTCCCGGGGACGGAGCATGTTGAGACGGTGGTATTGATGTCCCGAGCCTAGTTTGAAACTATCGCACTATTGTTTATCAGCCAATATGAATGAGACTTGATAAATGAAGTGATTTACATTGCGAGTGATTGTCTGTTGAAAGCATTATTGTAATGCAGAGCTGATATTATTTATCCTGTGTCGAAGAAGCTGTCTCAGAAAATAGTCTGGTTCCTGTGGTCAAGAGTATAACTGGAGAAGAATCGTCTTCGGGTGGCATGATGGAGCGTCTGGGGAAGAGATTATCCCTGGTCATCAAAAGGAAAAGGATTGAGGATCGTATTTTATGAATGGGAAGAAGATTTATAATAATGAACCTACCTATGGATATTATGTGACAAGAGAAATCCGCAAAAATGATGTATTATTTGTTGTGGGATTACTGAAGGCTGGCGAGCATGCCGGATGGGCTTATATCAGAGTGGATTCGATGATGTATCGCCCCGAATATCCTGGCGGAGAATACATTGGAAGACGAATCAACAGATCATCCTTCCTCGTTGACAGTAATGATATCGCAAAGGTGCTGCGACGAGATATATGCAGTTGGGATAGACGGTTTTCTCTGCTTTCCGAGGGTGATATTTCCACCCTTCTGGATGATTATGAAGGACTGTGTGATTAAGTTCCCTCAGCTGCTGATAGAAATGAAAAAAGTTAACCAAGACAAGAACTGTCATTGAGTGCGGTCTAGTTTGATGCCTAACCAGACGGTAAGATTTGTTCCCATGTACTTCGGGGTAAGATTTGTTCCCGTGTTGTGTCGATATTCACGGCATCGTCTCGGCCCATGTGGAGACGGTGGTTCTTTTGTCCCGGGCATAGTTTGAGACCGGAAGACGATTATCAGTATAAATAACCATTTTTATGGAGTGACAGATTGTGAAATACCGATTGGAAAAAATACAGGCTGATGTGATATTCACGCTTGAAGGGGCTGCGTATACGCTCAGATCTCATCCATACGAACCATGCCTTTACATATACAAGAACGATGAAATGATAAAGATACTGCACAATGCGTTTGAGGTCGATGATCTTATCGGGACGTTTGAAGCCGGTGGAACGGTGAAAGGCCCCGACGGCAGGTGCCATGATCTGACTTCTTTTTGTAGGGTCCTTGCAGCCGCAATCAGTGACAGCCGATATGAAATGAACTGGACCTTTGCAGCCAGACTGGCTGAATCATCCGGTCTTGATTGATTGCTCAAAACGGAATCATACATTCAAAATCAGGGAGGTGTGGACATGGATTGTTCCGTTTCTTATGATGTGTGGCAAATGGAATGCTGCGGCATACCGTTTGCCAGAGGCAGCAGAATAAAATGGCTGGTGGAAAAACGGTGTCCCAGAAACATTCCGCCGGAAATTGACGATATTGATTATCGGTATGAGGCCCACAGCGGCGACTGGGAAAAGCTCTTTGTTCTGACGGGAACGGTGGATTCCGTCCATCTTCTGTGTCAGCCGCCTTTTTACTCCCAAATCCCCGGCTGGAAGCTGATCGAGACCGATGAAGCTGTCGGTTTTGAGCAGGCTCCCGACGGCATGGAATGTCAGAACTATATCGTAAAAATAACAGACTGCACCATCCGCCCCGCATCGGAGGAGGATCTGCGTGCAGAAGACGATGCGTATTCCGAAGATGAGCCCGCCGAACTATCGGAATGAAAGATTTGTGCATATCGTGAAGGCGGTGTCGCATTGGTGTGCGGATCACCGCCGGGAAAGAAGGAAGTACCATGAAAGACAAAAACAGCCGTCACAAATACAAAAGAAAAACTCCAGGTGAATTCTTTTCCGATATTTTTGACGGGATCGGGGACTTTTTAGAGGTTGTCGAAAATGACCTGGCGACGACCCATATATACCCGTATCTGGCTGCTGCGATCCTGTTCGGCATAGGGTACAGGTATGCTCTGGATCAGTCGCGGGAATACGATATCATCCAGTTGCAGCTGATCATCGGAATTGCGATCGCGATCGGTCTGGCGGCTGCCGCATGGAAGGCAGAAGATTTCGGCATGTATATCCGGCTTCTGATCGAATGCTGTGTGATCGGCATCCTTTTTGATAAAATCGTGGAGTTGGTTTCGTATATAGCAGCAGCAATCATGATCGGCGGTGTGCTCGGCATGTTCAGCGGTCTGTTTGAAGCATTGGGCGTAGCGACGGTCAATATGGTCACCGGAATCGTGACCGATATCGCGCTGATCGGCAGCCTTCCGATGATCGTGATCATCGCGCCCCTGCTGATCGCGGTCGTGCTGATCGGCATCTTTGCCGCAGCTTTCGGCGGAGTCGGCTGGCTTGCAGAAACCATTCTCGGCCGTCTGTTCGGACGCATCTGGAACGCGCTGCCCTTTTCCCGGATCAGACTGCAGGGAAAAGCGCTGGTGGCTGCTAATCTTGCGGCTCTGATCCTTATCGGCTGGCCGCTGCTCAGTTTCGGTCATCTCCTGACTGGTATCGCTGCATTCAAACCTGCTGAGCGTGCCTATAAGATTCTCCGGAATATCACCAATCAGGAACTGCCGTACGGCATGCATGTATCACTGTACACGAAAAACTGGTCGTCCGAAACGTCGGACGGGCATTTTTACAGCCGCTACGTGCGTCCTCCGTCCAACAGCGTCTGGCAGCTTGACCGTGAAATGATCCCTTATGCCGGCAATGAAACAATGACGTTTTCCATGAATAACCAGCTGCATGAATTCTCATACAGAAACGGAGAATTCATCCGGTCCTTCACCTATGAATATCCCCAGACAAAAGACGACGTATATTTGGCATATACCTGTTTGTTTAACGCCGGGCGGTATGTCGTGATGGGAAATCCCAGTGAATCTTTTTCACTGGACTGGAAGAAAAACGTGGAAAAACCGGATGAGGAACTCTTTGACTACCTCTACAGTGTGCTGGAGAAACAGAACACCGATGCGGCGTCTTATCGTCTTTCCAGAGCAGACGGCGCGGCGCTGGCCTATTGTCAGCGGAACGGCAGTCTTTTACAGTATGACGAGGGGGCACACACGGCGTTCTTCGGCAGCAGAGCCAAGGACGGCACGGTTACGGTCTACAGACAGACCGATACCGGAAACCGGGAGCAGATCGCTGTATTCAGAACCGATTACCGCGGAGACAGCCTGCCATACCTCTTGTATTCGGACGAAGAAATCCTTTATCTTGACGGAAACAGGATCGAAAAGCTGAATTTCCGGACGAATACCGTTACAACACTTTTGGAAAATAAGCCCCATGAGACCTTCGGCGACGGCAAAGCACATGCCATCACGTCCATGTTTGCCGCCTATAATCCGAGGGATGAGCACGTCTACATCATCGCTGCGGACAAGGATGCGTTTCTGTTCGTGGACCCGGACGGAAACGGTGCCTGCGCCGTCGAATACGATATGCGCGATGTCCGTACGATGTTCGTTTGTCAGGACTGCGTATACGGGGTGATCTACGAGGACAGCCTGCTCCACAAACTCACCTATTTCGGCGATGTGGACACGGTGAATGACGCCTCGTGGTTCCATCGCTTCCTGTATGCAGTGGCAACAGATACAGACCGATGGG
>JAKSPR010000276.1 GCA_024404655.1 Clostridia bacterium
TCCGCCGTCCACGCGGAGGACTTCGCCTGTGATATAGTCGTTCTGAATGAGAAATGCGGCGGCATCGGCGACCTCTTCCGGCATGCCCATGCGGCCAAGCGGAATAGCGGCGAGCAGAGGATTGTCCGCTTCTGCCGTCGTCATATCGGTCCTCACGAATCCCGGAGCGATGGCGTTTGCGCGGATCCCTTTGGCGGCAAGCTCTTTTGCCGTCGATTTGGTGAGTCCGATGAGACCTGCTTTGGATGCGGAATAGTTACTCTGTCCCGCGTTGCCCATGATGCCGGAAACGGAGGTGATATTGAGGATCACACCGGATTTATTCCGCAGAAACAGTCCCACGGTGTGCCGGAGCATATTGAGCGCGCCTTTGAGATTGGTATCGAGCACGGCGTCATAGTCGTCCTCTTTCATCATGGCAAGAAGACCGTCTTTGGTGATGCCGGCGTTGTTTACAAGGATATGCACGGTGCCGAATTCCGCTTTGACGGCGGCGACTGTTTCCTTTGCGGCGGTGAAATCTGCCACGTTGCACTGATACGCACGGGCCTTGATGCCGTATGTTTCCTCACAGAATGAGCAGACCGCCTCGGCTGCGTCCTTGTTTCCTGCATAAATGACGGCGACATTGGCACCGAGACTTGCCAGCTTTTCCGTGATCGCACGCCCGATGCCGCGGGAGCCTCCCGTGACGATGGCGGTTTTTCCTTGGATCATCATGATGGGATCACCTCGGAAATCCATGTTTCCAACTCGCAGACGGCGAAGGCTTTCGCCTCCGGGTCGATTTTTTTCATCATATTGGTGAGGGTCTTGCCGGGACCGATCTCAAGAAAGATTTCAGCACCGTCGGCGATCATCGCCCGGACGGCTTTTTCCCAGAGGACGGGGGAGCAGATCTGCTTTGAAAGGGTCGGGACGAGATCGTCTCCGTAGTGCTCTCCGGTCAGATCGGCATAGAGGGGAATGGAGGGGGTATGGAGTTCTTCTTTTGCAAGTGCCTCTCCGAAGGCTTCCGAAGCCTCTTTCATAAACGGGGAATGGAATCCTCCGCCGACTTTCAGGGGGATGGCGCGGCCTCCGGCCTCCTTGACGGCCTGACAGAAGGCGGGCATATTCTCACTGACGCCGGAGACGGTGACCTGCCCGGGGCAGTTATAATTGACGGGGAATACGTTTTCAAACCGCGCACAGAGAGCGCGGACGGTCTCATCCGACAGCTTGACAACGGCTGCCATGGAAGCGTCCACGGCTTCGGCGGCGGACTGCATGAGCACGCCGCGGCGGCAGACCAGACGGAATCCGGTTTCGGTATCATAAACACCGGCGGCAGCGGCAGCGGCAATCTCACCGAGGGAAAAACCGGCAGCCATGGCGGGGTGGATACCGCGCTCTTCCAGCATGCGGACGGCGGCAAGCTCCATAGCATATAAACAGGGCTGGGCATTGACGGTTTGTTTCAGTTCATCCTCCGTACCGGAAAAGCACTGGGCGATGGTACCCGGACGGTGTGCCTCGCATTTGTCAAAGACGACTTTTGCGGCGGGGGAGTTTTCATAGAGCGTTTTTCCCATTCCGGGGAACTGGTCGCCCTGACCGGAGAAAAGAAATGCTATTTTACCCATTTTGACGCTCCCATCAGAATCGGTTCGGTTTCGTCCATGACTTCTTTGATGATATCGGCAGCAGGTTCGACTTTCTTTACCATCGCTGCGATCTGTCCGGCGAGGAAGCAGCCTTTTTCAAGGTCTCCTTCTTTGACGGCTTTCCGGAGCGCGCCGGAGGCAAGGGCCTCCAGTTCATCATCGGGCATGGAAGAATATTCGGCTTTCAGATAATCTCTTGAAAATGCGGTGCGCAGACTGCGGACGGGGTGACCGAGGCGCTTGCCTGTGACCATGGTGCAGAGGTCGGTGGCTTTGAGGATCTTTTCCTTATATACGGGATGGATATTGCATTCCTCAGCGGAGAGGAATCGGGTTCCCATCTGGATACCGCAGGCACCCAGCATGAAAGCCGCAGCCGCGCCTCTGCCGTCGGCGATGCCGCCCGCCGCGAGGACGGGAAGGTTGGTCGCATCACAGATCTGCGGAACGAGTACCATCGTTGTGAGTTCTCCCACGTGTCCGCCGCTCTCACCGCCCTCGGCAATGAGGGCAGAAGCACCGAGACGGGTCATCAGCTTTGCCATGGCGACGGAAGCGACAACGGGGATCACATGGATTCCGGCGTTCCTCCACCGTTCCATATATGCGGAGGGATTGCCCGCGCCCGTAGTGACGACTTCCACCCGTTCTTCTGTGACAACATCTGCGATTTCATCGGCAAAAGGGCTCATGAGCATGATGTTCACGCCGATGGGTTTATCGGTCAGGGAGCGTGCGATCCTGATCTGTTCTCTGACATAATCTCCGTCTGCACTGCCGGCGGCGATGATGCCGAGGCCTCCGCCCTCGGATACGGCGGCAGCCAGTCTGCCGTCTGCGATCCACGCCATACCGCCCTGAAAGACAGGATAGCGGATGCCGAGGATCTCACATAGTACGGACTTGATCATGGGATTACGCTTTCTTGCTCTCGATGAAGACAGCGAGGTCGCCGACGGTCTCGACCTTGCGGTCCAGCTCGATCTCCATACCGATCTCGTCTTCCAGGGTCATGAGCAGTTCAACGGTGTCAAGGGAGTCGATACCCAGCTCGCTGAACGTGGATTCGGGCTTGATGTCTGCGGGATTGCAGTCGGTTCTCTCGGCAATGACTTTTGCGATCGTTTCAAATAACATGGTTGGTTCCTCCAAAAATTGATTTTTTCTTTTTTCAGACGGTTTTCGTCTGTTCCGGTACCATTATAGCAGAGCAAGGTTCCGATGAAGTTCCGAGAGGGTTCCTATTGCGTTCCTCACAGAAAGAAAAATAAAAAATTTTGAAATAAAAAAGGCCCGTTCCAAACGGAACGGGCCGGGGAAAGTGCGGGATCAGTCGAGTGCTGCGAACGCATCGTTGATCTTATCAAGGTCTTTGTTTGCTTTCTTCAGGTGCTTTTCATACATGGAGACAAAGTCGGTCTTGTTGTTGCGGAACAGATTCATGATTTCCTCGTTGTAGCCGCCGACCTGATAGAAAAGACCAAGGTCAAAGACACGGTTGCCGAGGATGATATCCAGCATTTCAGAGGAATCATTATCACGGATCATCTTGCCTTCCAGCGTGATATCGTAGTACGCCGGGGTGACGGTGTAGAGGGATTCACATGCCATGGCCTCCAGAATGATACCGGTCATCTCCGCATCTTCAATGACGGAGGGAACGCAGATGAAGGAACAGCCGTAAGGCGCGATGGTGGTGAAATAGTCCTTCTGCCCCTCGTCAAACTTCGGATACGGGAGCAGACCGAAGTCGGTTTCCATGTTGCGGTACTTCTTGATGATGCAGAGGTATCTGGTATAGAAGAGGACCTGGTTGTTTGCAAACATGACCTCGATGCTGTCGGGAGAATGGTAAATGGAATATGCCTTCTGACGGTCGTAGGCGAGATCAATATACTTGTTGAACATATTGATGGTGCGCTCGGTGTTGAAGGAGAGCTCAAGGTCGCCCTTGTCGTTGATGGAGCAGAACTTCTCTCCTGCCGCATTGACAATACCCATCATGGAGTCCTGCCAGATGCAGAGACCGTAAAGGTCCTGATCGTCGAATTTGGAGTCACCGTTCAAGTCCGTCGATACGGAGGACGCCATCTCAACGAACTTATCCATGGTCCACTTGCCGGATTTGACCAGCTCATAGGGGCTGTCCATATCGTAGGTATTCAGCAGATTCTTGTTGAACAGGATACAGAAGGTACAGTCATTGTCAATGGTGCTGATATCACCGGTGGTGTAGAACATTCTGCCGCGGATGGTGAGGTCCTCGTTGGCCTTCTGATCCCACCAGGGCTGTTTCAGATTGAGATAGGGAACCTCGGAAGCAAGATCCATCAGATAGTTGTTGTAGGCGAGGGTGGAAACGTCATAAGCACCCATCTGGGAGGCATCGTAGGCGTTGTCCGCTGCCATGACGCTCTTTTTGATGAAGTTGCCGCCCTTGCCGGTGCCGCCGATGGCACCGCCCATCTGGTTGATTTCGTTGATCTTGACATTGAAACGATCTTCAATGGCGGTGTTGCG
>JAKSPR010000277.1 GCA_024404655.1 Clostridia bacterium
TTGGGGACGGTGAGGGACGCATGCACAGCTGTCCACTCTCCGCTGACCTCACCAAGGGAAACACTGCACACGGGACTGTCGGTCGTGCCCTCACAGAAGAGCGCGGCGCACAGCGTACCGGGGCCCCCGATCATACGGACCATTCCTCTGAATGTGTAGGAAACACCTGCGCGGCAGTATTTGCCCTCCTGTGCAAGGCCTCCGATGGTGTCGCTGTCATTTATGACGCGCATGGCGCTTTCCCCATGACAGGCGGTGTCGGTGTATCCGATTGTCACGGGAGCCGTGAGAGACTTTTCAATCAGAAATGAAGCGTCATCGGTGATGTGCTGATAGCCTGCAGTGCCGGGAAAGGCAAACCAGGCATTATGCTCGTAGCCGGAGTGGCACCAGTCGAAGACGCGCCAGTCGGTCTCAAACGGTGTTGTCGGGTCGTCCACATCCTCGTGGAGGTCGTACCACAGCTTGTTGATCTCACGGTAGGGGTAAAAGGGCTCAAAACTGCGGTTATAGAACATTTCCGCCTGCATGCATTCGACCTGCCAGCCATATCCAAGTTCGATGAAATTGGAGGCCAGCCGCGGACTGATGCCGGTTTCCCCGGTGGGGATGGCAGTAACTGTAAGTTTCATAGTGCGGCTCCTTTGTATTCCTTGTATTGTATGAAAGTATTATAGTACGAAAAAGGATTTCTGCAAAGATTATTTGCATCGATATTCTGCTGCTCCGGTTCACCGATCGAATTTTTCCCGGTATTCACCGGGGGCAAGCCCCGCATATTTCTTGAAAACACGCGAAAAATGGCTCTGGGATGAAAAACCCAGATAACCGCTGATCGCTGCAATGGATTTGTCCGAATAACGGAGGAGGTTTCTGGCTTCCTCTGTTTTTTCTTTCAGGATGAAATCCGTCAGGCTTTCTCCGGTTTCCTCGATGAGTCTTCTGGACAGATAAGGTCGGCTTAAATACAGTTCTTTGGCAATGTTTTCGGCGGTGATAGCCTCGGACAGGTGGTGCTGAACGTATTTGGCAACATCAGAGGCCAGTTTGCCGGGGTTCTTTCCCTGGCGGAGCCGCTCAACTCTTTTCGTATATTCCAGGATCATGTGGTACTGCAGATTCAGTATCTGGTCCGGCGCGTTCAGGAGCTCGCTTTTTCGGATATAGTCATCACACAGCGAAAAGGAATCCTCGATATCCATGCCGCCCTGTATGGCTGCACGGGAGATCAGTGTGGCGGAGACGATCAAGGTGTTCTTCATTTGCCTTGCCTGCTCCGGTGCCAGCAGTCCGCCCCGTACGGCTGGGGCTGAGCGGGTCCATTTGCGGAGTGCCGCAGTGTCCCCCCGGCGGACCATGGTCATCAGGGTCTGCTCCAGTGCATAGGTGTTATGCACATCCTGTTCCGGAGTCGATTCTTCCGGGTACTGCCGGGCGACGGATTCCTTATGGAAAGCCTTCTGCTGACTGTCGCGGACAGTGACATCCTCTAAAGAAAGTTTTTCTCCGCTTAACACATAGTTGACGGTACACAGGATCTGCATGATGCTTTCCAGCGGCATGTGGGTGATGCTTTTCATGCCGGACAGAAAATCTGCGGTTTCCTCTTTCGGAACATCCAGACGGAATGCGAGATTCCGCAGTTCCTGATCCCCGCCTGTGGTCTGCCGTGTGGGACCGATGATCAGTTTTTTCGTGCCGGAATTGACAATACCGAAGCAGTAAAGATCCTCGGTGATATGGTACCCGACATGCTCCCGGATTTTTGAGATTTCCTCAAGATACAGAATAACCGGATCCCTTGGAAGCGATGCAAAAGAATAGAAAAAGACGAGCTTGTCTTCGTCGTACAGACGGATCGGCACACCGGACAGATTTCCGATGACAGTACATAGATATTGAAGATCCACATTCTCCATTTCATCACCTCATCAGGATACAATTATACACCAAACGTTACAGAAATGCAAGACGGAAACAGGGAAATGTGTTATGATTAAAATGGAAAAATGAAGCACGGAGGTCTTTGCGGAATGGATATTCAAACGATTCTTGAAAAAATGACGCTGGAAGAGAAGATCGCCTTCTGTACCGGCGCAGATTTCTGGCATACCAAAGCTCTGCCGGATCACGTTGTTTTGTCGATCATGATGTCGGACGGCCCTCATGGTCTGCGCTGTCACGCAGCAGAGGCGGATATGATCGGCATCAACGAGTCGATTCCCGCAACCTGTTTCCCGACCGCGGTCACAGCAGGTGCGACGTGGAACCGTGAACTGTATGCAGCAGAGGGCGCAGCCATCGGACGAGAAGGTCTCGCTGCCGGTGTGAGCGTCGTGCTTGGGCCGGGTGTCAATATCAAGCGGAATCCTCTCGGCGGCCGCAATTTTGAATATTTGTCCGAGGATCCGTATCTTGCGGGCAGAATGGCGGCGGCATTCATCAAAGGTCAGCAGTCCTCCGGTGCCTCCTCCAGTCTCAAGCATTTCGCTGTGAACAGTCAGGAGTACAAGCGGCAGAACGGTGACAGTCAGCTTGATGAGCGGACGTTCCGTGAGATCTATCTGCCGGCATTTGAGACTGCGGTCAGAGAAGGCCGTCCCGGAACGGTCATGTGCTCCTATAATAAGATCAACGGCACCCATGCAAGCGACGATAAGCGGCTGCTGACGGATATCCTCCGTAATGAATGGGGCTTTGACGGCATGGTCGTCACCGACTGGGGCGCTATGAACGACCGCATCGCAGGTTTCCGTGCCGGATGTGATCTGAACATGCCCGGCGGCTCTCATTATATGGAAAAGGCCGTGCTGGAAGCAGTCCGCGCGGGAAAACTGGATGAAGCGTATATCGACGCTTCCGTGACGCGCATTCTTGAACTGGTTGAAAAGAGCATGAAGTGTGAGAAACCGGTTGTTGACTGGGATGCCCATCATGCGCTCGCACGTCAGGTCGCAGAGCAGGGGGCGGTACTTCTGAAAAATGAGGATGCCGTTCTGCCCGTGAAGGCGGAGGACATGGTGCTCATCGGGCACATGGCTTCTTTGATCCGTTATCAGGGCAGCGGCAGCAGTCACATCAATCCGACAAAGCTGGTGAGCATCACGCAGGCGATGCCGGATGTGCCGTACGTTCTCTGCGGAGATGAAAACGGAAACGTAACCGCGGAGGAGCTGGCAGAGGCGGCCAGGGCAGCCGGAAGCCATAAGGTCCCTGTTGTCGTGGTGGGACTTCCGGACAGCTATGAATCCGAGGCGTTTGACCGTGAAAACATGTGTCTGCCCGATGGCCACAATGCACTGGTGGAAGCCGTGGCAGAGGCCAACCCGGATACAGTCGTGGTGCTGCTCGGCGGCAGTGCCATGGAACTGCCGTGGGCAGATAAGGGCAAAGCGATCCTCTATATGGGTCTCGCCGGTCAGGCGGGAGGAGAAGCCGCAGCAAACCTGCTCACAGGACGAGCAAATCCTTCCGGCAAACTGACGGAGAGCTGGCCTTATTCCTATCAGGATGTGATTTCCAAAGATACTTTCGGTCAGAAGAATACCGAATACAGGGAAGGCATCTACGTTGGCTACCGATACTACGAGAAAGCCGGCAAAGCGGTCCGTTATCCCTTCGGTCACGGCCTTTCCTATACGGAATTTGAATATGGCAGTCTGTGCGTCAAAGACCGCCATGTGACCCTCACGGTCAGAAATACCGGCAGTGTACGCGGTGCGGAGGTGGTTGAGCTCTATATCGCACCTCCCCAGGGCGGCATCTTCCGACCGGTCAGGGAACTCAAGGGCTTTGACCGGGTCGAACTGGATCCGGGGGAAGAAAAGACAGTTGAGTTTATGCTGGATGACCGCTCTTTTGCCATCTGGAACGGTGGATGGGTGATCCCCGGCGGGACCTACCTTATACAGATCGGCGCGTCCTGCGCAGATATCCGTCTGGAACAGGAGGTGGATATCGCCGGAACAGAGGTCACAGTCCCCGACTGGCAGAGCGGAAGCTGGTATGAAAACCCCGTCGGCAGCCCGACTCGTGAAATATGGGAAAAGCTCATGGGTCACCCGGTCCCGCTTGTACGGGAACCGGGGAAAGGCGAATTCACGATGGATTCCACCTGTCTTGAGATGATGGGTCACTCGTTTATCATGAAGATCCAGTATA
>JAKSPR010000278.1 GCA_024404655.1 Clostridia bacterium
ATAGACCGCGAAAGAGTTTTTATCAAACAGATAACGCCCCGCAGGGGTGATCTCTGCGTTAATCTCCTTGACATCATAATAGTGCTGCATCTTGTTGCCTTCGGTGTCGCACATAGCATTGGTCCACTGCCAGTGCTCATCATAACCGGGCTCCCAGTAAGTGAAGTAGGAGATTCTGCGCAGACCGTAAACCAGACACATATTGACCTCCCACAGGAGTTCGCCCTTGGTCAGATTGCGGTAGGGTCCATGCTCGGTGAGCAGAACGATCAGCATAGCATCGAGACCGTATTTCAGTGCAATGCGTCTGGTATCTTCGATATTCTCAAAGAAACCGCCGCGGTTCTCGGTCGTCTCTGCGGAGAGACGGATCAGACGTTCACGCTCGTCCGTAGTCTCTGCAATCACCTTTTTGCGGTTTTCTCTGCCGAGGAAGTGATAGTGGTCGTAGCTGATGAAATGCGGGCGGACGATATTGACAAAGCGTTCCAGATAATCGGAGAAATCCTTTGCGCCGAGCTGTTCCGGGCTTGCATAGTTGGGGAACAGGTTGATGACCGTTTCCGTGTCCGGTGCATAGCGGCGGAAAGCGTTGACGATGGCAGCGAGGATCGGGAACTTCGCGGTATTCGGCTCGTCGACGATATCCCAGCCGAGGATGTTGCCGAACGGTTCATAATCGGCGACGATTGCTTTCACGACAGCATCTGCACCGGCAATGTCATCATCCCGGTAGAGCTGACCGATTCTGGGGTCTCCCACCAGCGCCCGCAGACCATAGCGGTCGAGGATGGGCAGCGCACGCTTATTGACTTCCGTTGAACTGTTCAGCGGGACCAGTGTGATTCCGCTTGCAGCAATGTCGGCAATGACCTCGGGCTTATCAATGTATTCGGCAAAGGGGCCATGGAAATAGGTAATGTCAAACTGTTTCATGATCGGTTTCCTCTCTCATTTTTCACTTTTCTCTTTTATACAGCAGGTCGGGCGGAGTTTCCGTCCTCTTTCCCTGTTATTCTATCACATCCCGGGAAGGATTGCAAGGCTATTCGCAAAATAACGCTGCACATTTTTACTGTGTAGAAATATATTTTGTTTTCTGCGCAAAAAGGGTTGTCGTTCTCCCCATCTTGTGCTATAATAAAAGTCAGTCAGAAAGGAGTGGCTGCAGCGATGAAACGCATTTGTTATCTGTTTATTTACTGTCTTTTATTCTGTCTGCTGTTTTCCCTCTGTGCCTGTGAGCATGGGAGCGGTCAGACGGCTGATATATCCGATGAACCCAATCCCGCTGGAAGTTCTGCCCCTGTGGAGAATCCGGTACAGTACACTATTATTTACCCCGACATTGACGCAAACAAAACCGGATCGGAGGCTGCCGTTGCACTGCGGAAAGCGCTGAATGCGATTCTGGGTGACGGTGCCGTCGCCATCCGGACAGACTGGGTTGACCGGGGCAAAACCATGGAAGAGACCCGTTCTGACCATGAAATTCTGATCGCCCGGACCAACCGGCCGGAATCCGATGCCTGTACAGAACTCTTGAAAGAAAATACGTCGGAACAGCTTGATTACCTCATCCGACAGGCAGGAGACCACTATGTTCTCTGTGCATCCGACGGATATCTGAGCGACGCTGTCAACGCATTTATTTCTTTTATTAAGGAAGACACATCGTACATAACGGGAGCGCCGAAAGAACTCTCCCTCTCCCGTGCCCATGTTTTCGGGGCGGATTCCATTGTCATTGCCGGAATTCCCGTGGAAAACTATACTGCCATCGTCTACCCGGACAATTATCATGCAGACGAAAAAGCGCAGCTCACCGCCTTCCAGTCTCTGATTTTTGAGGCATGCGGAACCTATCTGCCTATGACTCCTGTCTCCGAAGGTGTCTCCGATCCGGCGATCCGCATCGGTGCCGTCCGGGATGAATCCCTGTTTTCCGCAGGTCCTTACAGTTTCTCCGTTTCCTCCGGAACTGCCGGCGTCGATATCTGCGGCCGTGACTTCTTCGGAGAATGGCGTGGTCTTATGTATTTGCAGGACCAGATCACGGGCCACAGCGGCAATATTTCCGTGGAAGCAGACTACCGCCGTCTGACGGAAACCGGTTCCATCGGACGTATTGCATGGTTCATGGGGGCACCCGGTTCCATGGAAAACGATCAGCAGTTCATCGACTGCAAGGACTGCGGTTTCAATGTCATCATTCTCAACTGCTCCGATGACCGCGTCTTTGAACTCGGTCTGCGCATGGCAAAATATGAACTGCAGGGACTATGGCTCTCAGCGGATCTCAACTGGTATTTCGATTCCGATATCTGCTGGGGCTGTTATCTGAAAGACGAACCCAATGCGGATATGTTTGCGGAACTCGGACAGAAATCCGACCTGTTCCGCAAGTATCACCCGGATGCAAGGCTGTATGTCAACATGCTGCCCTCCCAGGCACTGCCGGAGACCATGCACTGTCCGGATTACGATACCTTCCTTGAACGGTTCTTTGATGAAGTCCGTCCGACTTATGCTTCCGTCGATGAATACTCTCTGCGCAAGTTCGGAGATTCTCCGTCGGACCTGAAGATCGCCGGATGGTACTACTATGATCTGGATGTCTATGCCAAAGCATGCCGGGCGCGTGGAATTCCCTATGGTGCATATCTCCAGTCCGTCACGTTCAGTGCCAACACCCGCCAGATCTCCGAAAACGATCTGCGCTTTCAAGCGTTCTCCTGCCTTGCCTTCGGTTACCGGGACATCCAGTATTATACCTATGTCACCTCCAATTATTCCGATGACGGCTATATCGGCGCTCTGATCGACCGGGACTTTGAGAAGCGTCCCATCTGGTATGGTGCGCAGAAGCTCAACCGGGAGATGGAAGCCTTCGGCTATGAATACTGTACCTATGATTGTCTCGGTACTTTCTGTGCCGGAAAGAAAAGAGAAAAATTCACCCAGTTTGAAGGACAGTATACCGTTTTTGCTGCGATCTCGTCCGTGGAGACCGACGGCTGCGTCGTCATAGGCTGTTTTGAGCGGAATGAGGAAGAATACGACGGAAAGTATGCCTTCTTCTGTGCCAACACCGCAGACCCCGATATCCGGGCAGACGACGTTCATGTCACCGTCACCCTTTCGGAGGGCTCCGGCGTTACCCTTTGGCAGAACGGTGTTCCGACGGAGATTGACGCGATAAACGGACAGGTCTCCTTCGTCCTGCCCACAGCGGACGGTGTTTTTGCACAAATCCGATAAGAAAAGTTCTACCCCTGTATGCTTGACACCGTCATAAAAAATCCGTATAATAAAGGTAAGCAATCAAAGATACGGCCCGGAGAACGATTTCCGGGTCGAAAACCACGAAAGGCAGGTACATACTATGAAATTTTCAGCAGCAGGCGGCTGGTTCGGCGGCGACTGGTACCAGAACATCCGGGCAGGTGCAAAATACGGTTTCGGTGCCGTAGAACAGCTCGGTTGGACAGGTCTCGACCTCGACCGTGCCAAAGCAACACTGGAGGAAACCGGCATCACTTCCACCTGTATCCTCATTTCTTCCGCCGAGCATCCCGAATATAACCAGCAGATGGCATGGACCCATGGCATGGTCTGGGAGGACACCCATGATATCTTTGTTTCCTCTTTCCGTGAATCCGTCCGTGCGGCAAAGATCATGAACGTCCCGAACATCGTTGCCACCGTCGGCAACACCCGTGAGGACGTTTCCTCCGATGCACAGTTTGATATCTGCGTAAACACCCTGAAAGACCTCTCCCATATTGCGGAGGAAGAAGGCGTGATGATCGTTCTGGAACCGCTCAACACTCTCGTCAATCATAAGGGCTACTACCTCAACACCACCGCCGATGCGGTCCGTATGATCAAGGCCATCGACAGCCCGAACTGCAAGATTCTGTTCGATATCTACCATCAGCAGATCACCGAAGGCAATGTCATCCGCAACATCACGGAAAACATTGATCTCATCGGACACTTCCATATCGCAGATAACCCCGGCAGAAAAGAACCCGGCACCGGTGAGCTCTGCTACACCAATATCTTCCGCGCCATCCGGGATACAGG
>JAKSPR010000279.1 GCA_024404655.1 Clostridia bacterium
TGCAGAATCCATGAACTTTCCGTTCCGCCAGCCCGGGTGCTCTCCACACGTCTGAGAATCCGGGAATACGGCAGGGAACCGGCTCCGGTATGAAAACGGTTCATCAGGATATTAATATATTTTTGATGTTCTTTTGAGGTACTCAAGCGATTGTTTATAAAATCTGATATTTGATGAATACACCCGGCGAGAATCGCCAGCCAAGGAGGTTGGTGGTGGGGGTTACGCAATATACAGTATTTGTACTGATTGATCTGGGGAGGAGGAAGGAAACTTCGGCGTTTGAGATGGTTCCTTCCTCCTCCCCTTGTGCACCAATCATTGTGATGATCCCCGAAAAAAACAGCGGCAGATACCTTTTCATCGGTATCTGCCGCATAGATTTTTTACAGCTTATTTTGCGTTCTGCTCTGCGATGACCGCGCGGATGGCCTTCCAGCGGGTGATAAAATCTTCTGTGGATTCGTCCGGGACAAAACCGGCGCGCAGGTAGCTGCGGATGGCAGGAACCCGCCAGTCATCGGTGGTCAGATGGGCGTGGACCATGCCGCATGCTTTGAGCACCGCAACAGCATGGGTTATCATGAAGGTGCCGATGCCGCGGCCGCGGAATTCCTCTTTGCAGGCTACCATGTGGATGAGCCCTTCCTTTTTCTCCGGATCGCAGACAACGGTCAGGGTTCCGGCACAGTGTCCGTCACACAGGATCATGAAATTCAGCGCGGGATCGTAATACTTCGTTCCGCACATGCAGCTTTCATAGAATGCTTTGTCCTCCCGTTTGCCGGAAAGACCGTAGTGTACGATATCAAGCCATTCTTCGATTCCGTTCTCCACCTCGGGCAGGGTACGCAGTTCCAGTCCTTCGGGAACAGACGGGAAACACGCGGGTGTCCCGTCATTTGTCCAGTTCATAATCAGCTGAGGCATAGTGAAACATCCTTTCTTACATAAAATCATTTGTTTGACTTCATTATACTCCCCCGTTAATTCGCTGTCAAGCGGCCGGGGAAAAATTGCCGTGCGGGGAAATGTAAAAAGAAACCGCACCGTTTTGTGCATTTTGACTTTTCCTGCAAAAAAGAGAAGAATATCCCATGAAAAAACTGTCAGGATATATCTTTACAAAAACAGACTGCCGTGATATAATATAATATTATAGGCTTGGTTTTTCGCATATTCTGCAAAAAATCCGGCTCTGAACCCAAAAGACAGGAGGAATTCTATGGGTGAGAAATCAGAGGTTCTGATCCCGATTTTCGGAGTTCTCGATGTGACAGGCGAGGTTGTGACCATGTGGATCATACTGGCCGTCCTGTTTGTGATCTGCCTGATTCTGCGCGGCCGGATGAAGGAACGTCCCGGCAAGTTCCAGAATATGGTAGAGACAGGCGTTGAGTACCTTGAAAACTTTTTTTGCGGGATTTTAGGCCGTGAAAAGGGCAGAAAGTATTTTCCGTTCCTTGCCACATTGTTTATCTTTATTCTGCTCTGCAACTACTCCGGTCTGATTCCCGGCATCGGGCTGACCAAGTACGCCAAAGCACCGACATCCTCGTTATCCGTGACCCTCGGTATGGGTATTTACGGCTTTCTGCTTCTGCAGATCGCCGGTATCTGCAAAGGCGTCAAGCATTATTTCAAACGGTTTATCTCTCCGGTTGCCGTCATGCTGCCGCTGCTTGTGCTGGACGAGTTCATCAAGCCCTTTTCCCTTGCCATGCGTCTGTTCGGCAACGTCTTTGGTGAGGAAACCGTTATGGAGAATCTCTATGAGATTCTGCCCATCGGTGCTCCCGTCATCATGATGGTTCTGTCCATCCTGTTCTGCGCACTGCAGGCAGTCGTTTTCACCATGCTTCTGTCCATCTACCTCGATGAAGCCACCGAGGATGAGGAAGAATAAATCAATCACACCACATAAAACATGATCTTTACATAAGAAAAAGGAGATTTCAATCATGGAAAAAGCAATTATCGCACTCGCTGCCGCACTGACCATCGGTATCGGCACCATTTTCCCCGCACTGGCACAGGGCCGCACCGCTAAGTCCGCTATGGAAAGCATCGCCCGCCAGCCCGATGCCGCAAAGGATATCCGTTCCACTCTGGTCATCGCACTGGCACTGATGGAAGCTCTGACCACTTACGGCCCTCTGATCGCATTCATCATTCTTTCCAAGATCTGATTTTTCCAAATAACGCTCTCCTCACGGCCGCTCTGCCGTCAAAGACAGCGACTCTGACATACGGAAAGGAAATGCAAATATTATGACGATCCAGATTCCGCTGACCCTCTGGACGCTGATTTGTCTTGGACTTCTGTATCTGATGCTTGACCGCATGCTTTTCCGGCCGTTGTTTGCCGTCATGGACGCACGCCGGAAAAAGATTGCCGATGCGGAGAGTGCCCGTGCTCCTGAAGAAGAGGATGCCGGGGTTGCTGATACCGCAGAGGCAGAAGCGCAGTCGGAAGAAAAGACCCATGAAGACGCAGACGCTGTCCGCGCCGAGGGAAAACGGCTCCTTGAGGAGGCAAGACAGAAACGTATCGACAATGTGTCGGCATTCCGTGCGGATTCCGAAAAGGAATACGCGGATTATATGCAGAAAATTTCCGGCACACTGGACGAAGCGGCAGACGACCTTGCCAACCATATTCTTGAACACCGCAGTTAAGTACGGCGGGGGCTTCCGATTCCCCACGGGGAGCGAAGGCCGAAGAAATACACATCATTCCGCAATAGCCGGATGAGAATGGTCACACTATGGAAATCATATATTATCTGATCAATTTTGCCATCCTTGCGGGAATTATCTTCCTGTTCGGAAGGAACTTTATCATATCTCTGTTCCGTACCCGGCGTGTCGGCATCGAAGATGCCCTCGACCGCGCGGAACATCCTGAGCTTTTTGAAGAAACCAAGGAAGCCGGGGAAACGGAGAACTCTGAAAATGCTTCCGCGGAAACTGCTTCCGCAGCTGAAGAAAACCGGGTTCCCGAAAAAGTGCAGCTGACCGCTGCCGAGGCCGCAGCCGCATCCGTTGCGGACCGCGTACAGAAAATTGAAAAATTCGGTGAGCAGGAATGCCGTGAGATCCGCCGCGGAATGCTTGGCAAGGTACGTTCCGATGCCATGGACGTCTTCTGCGATAAGGTCTCCGCACGGTTCACCCGCAGCGCTTATGCAGAGCAGCTCCGCCAAAAGGAGCCGGTGATCGTGGAAACGATCCTTGAAAAGATCAAGCTGACCCCCGGCGATATGGCATATCTCAAGCGCCATGACGTCCTCTATGTCACCCTGACCTCTGCTTATCATCTGGAAGACTGGCTGGTTAAGAAGATCGAGGCGGCGGCAACCGCTCTCGTAGAACCCATTCACGGAAAGATTTCCTACTGGGTTCAGGTTGATCCGACCCTGCTCGGCGGTCTCCGTCTGCGTATCGGTGATACTGTTTACGACGGTACCTTGTCAAATATCCTTTATAATTACCGTACGGCGGTCAAAAAGAATCCTGTCACAGGGGAAGAGACCGCGGAAACCTATGAAGAACTGTTCAGAAAGATCAGCGGAAAGGTCGCACCGGAGCTGGACATCTATCAGCGCGGACGTGCCATCACCGTCTCCGACGGTATCTGCTGGATGGACGGTCTTGCCGACATCATGTACGGTGAAGTTGTGGAATTTGAATGCGGCGAGCGCGGTATGGTACTGGATATCCAGCATGACCGGATCGGCTGCGTCGTGTTCGGTCAGTATGAACGCATCGAAAGCGGCAGCCCTGTGCGCCGCGCCGGACGGATTGCCTCTGTCCCTGTGGGCGAGGGTTTGCTGGGCCGTGTCATTGACGCAATCGGCAATCCCATCGACGGAAAAGGCTATATCCCCCATACGGAACGCAGACCCGTGGAATTCCACGCCCCCGGTATTCTCGATCGTGCTCCGGTCAAGGAGCCTCTGCACACCGGTATCAAGGCCATCGACGCTCTGGTACCCATCGGCAAAGGCCAGCGTGAGCTTCTGATCGGCGACCGTCAGACCGGTAAAAC